>CALKNZ010000016.1 GCA_938091995.1 uncultured Luminiphilus sp.
CACCAAGACGCACACCTTGAACTGGGCGTGGCATTAGCTCAACGTTCCATGACACTGCTTGTACTTTTTACCACTGCCACAGGGGCAGGGATCATTGCGCCCAACTTTGGGGGCCTCCCTGACGATGGTCTGTGGTTTGGCTGGAGGGGCGGTATCCCCCGGGGAGCCACCCTCGGAGGCAGCTGACGCCTGAGCATGCTCAAAGGCCACTTGCGTGCGCGCCGCCTCTTCCCGACGTCGCCGCTCCATTTCTGCTGCCTCGTCTTGGCGCTGTACTTGTACATGGCTCAGAAAGCGCACAACCTCATGCTTCAAACGATCCAGTAATGACTCAAATAGCGCAAAAGATTCACGCTTGTACTCTTGCTTAGGGTTTTTGTTCGCATAAGCCCGCAGGTGAATGCCCTGACGCAACTGATCCATTGTGGCAAGGTGCTCTTTCCATAAGGTATCTAAGACCTGAAGCATAATTTGCTTTTCAAGCTGCCGCATACCGTCACCGACCACACTGGCTTTGGTATCGTAAGCAGCCTGAACCTCTTCAACAATTCTGTCTCGCAATGACTCCTCATGAAGGCCTTTATTTTCCTCCAACCAAGCCTGCAGAGGCAGCGTCACCGCAAACTCAGCTTCTAGCTGTCGCTCGAGACCCGGAACATCCCACTGTTCCTCCACGCTCATGGGTGGAATAAAACTATCAATAGAGCTATTCACAACGTCCGCTCGAATTTGGGTAATCGTTTCCGTCACCTCTTCCTCGCCAAGCAACGAATCGCGCTGGCGATAAATAATGCGTCGTTGATCGTTGGCAACATCATCGTATTCGAGGAGTTGTTTTCGTATATCAAAGTTGCGGCCCTCGACTTTACGTTGGGCCTTCTCAATAGCATTGGTGACCATACGGTGCTCGATCGCCTCGCCGTCTTCCATCCCCAGCGCCTGCATGAAGTTTTTGACGCGGTCAGAGGCAAAGATCCGCATCAAACTATCTTCCAAAGACAGATAGAAACGTGAAACACCGGCATCACCTTGCCGTCCCGAACGACCCCTAAGCTGATTATCAATTCGCCGCGACTCGTGTCGCTCTGTACCTAAGATATGCAAGCCTCCAGACTCCAACACAGCGTCATGGCGTACTTGCCATGCGTCTCGAAGCTTCTTTTCGTCTTCATCGCTGAGCTGTCCCGCAGCTTCAAGTTCAGCTTCGAGATTACCGCCGAGAACAATATCAGTACCTCGACCTGCCATATTCGTGGCAATTGTGACCACCCCTGGACGGCCCGCCTGAGCGATGATTTCCGCCTCTTGAGCATGGTATTTGGCGTTCAGCACTTTGTGCTCGATATTACCTTGCTTGAACCGAACGGATAATTCTTCAGACGTCTCAACCGAGGCTGTTCCCACTAAAACGGGAGCACCATTTTCGATGCACGACTTAACATCCTCAACAATGGCGTCAAATTTCTCGGCCCGCGTCAGGTACACCAAGTCGTTCATGTCATTACGAAGCATGGGCTTATTGGTGGGTATAACGATAACCTCAAGCCCGTAGATTTGACGAAATTCAAAGGCTTCGGTATCTGCAGTTCCTGTCATTCCGGATAGCTTGTCGTACAACCGGAAATAGTTTTGAAAGGTGGTCGATGCCAATGTTTGGCTTTCGTTTTGGATATTGACGCCTTCTTTCGCTTCAATAGCCTGATGTAATCCTTCTGAAAGCCGTCGTCCAGGCATGGTTCGGCCAGTGTGCTCATCAATCAGAACAACCTGACCCTCTTGCACAATATATTCAACATCCCGTTGATACAGTACGTGGGCACGCAAACCTGAATGAACATGGTGCAATAAACCCAAATTAGTGGCGGCATACAGGCTATCGTCGTCCTCTAACATGCCTTGAGCCATAAGCAGACCTTCAATTTTTTCATGGCCTACCTCCGTGAGTTCAATCTGTCTCTGCTTTTCATCGACAGTGAAATCACCCTCATCAACTTCTGTCGCCGCAACCAGCTGCGGAATAAGCTTGTTGATGCGTCGATACATTTCCGATGAATCTTCCGCTGCCCCTGAAATAATCAGAGGCGTTCTAGCCTCATCAATCAAGATCGAGTCAACTTCATCGACAATAGCAAAGGCCAAATTCCCTTGAGCCTTATCGGCCATGCTAAACGCCATGTTGTCGCGCAGATAATCGAAGCCAAACTCATTATTCGTGCCATACACAATGTCGCAGGCGTAGGCATCACGCTTCTCGGCAGGTCCTTGACCCGATCGGATAACTCCGACTGTCATACCCAAAAACGCGTACAGTGGCTCCATCCAAGCAGCATCTCGGGCGGCTAGATAGTCGTTGACAGTCACGAGGTGTACCGCATTACCGCCAAGCGCGTTTAAATAAGCGGGCAAGGTTGACACTAACGTCTTACCTTCACCGGTGCGCATTTCTGCGATCTTCCCCTCATGGAGAACAATGCCGCCAATTAATTGCACATCAAAATGCCGCATACCCAATGCCCGGCGCCCAGCTTCGCGAACGGTGGCAAAAGCTTCAGGCAGTACCTGATCAAGGGAGGCTCCAGCGGTTAGACGGGCACGAAAATCCTCGGTCTTAGCCAAAAGCGCGGCATCGTCCAGCGCTTCATACTCTTCCTCGAGTCGATTAATACGAACCACGATCTTTCGAATGCGTTTGAGCTCCCGATCATTGCGGGTGCCAAAAAGTTTTTTTAGCGTGTTTACAATCATTTTAAAGTCTTCAAGAATTGATGAAGGAATGCGACTTCGATGAAGTCAGCTTCTAGTCCAGCGAGCGAATGCCGCTTTTAGCGCAGAGTGCGTCGCACGTAGCTTGAGGGGTCTACCGGCCTGCCGTGCTTAAAGATCTCGAAATGTACATGGGGTCCGGTTGATCGTCCCGAGTTGCCCATTAAAGCGATGACATCGCCTTGACGCACGAGATCGCCGATCTCAACCTGATTTTCTTTGTTGTGCCCATAACGCGTGACCAACCCGTCACCATGCGCTATTTCTACCAACGTGCCGTAACCCGCACGCTCACCACTCCAGCTCACTACTCCGCTGGCCACCGCAATGATTTCGTCACCATCAGCACCGGCAAAATCAATTCCCTGATGCCAAGCGCGCTGCCCCGTAAAGGGATCTGTGCGACTACCATAATGAGAGGACAGCCATCCGCTAAGAACCGGTCGACCTGTCGGAATAGCCTCAGTTTGTGCCTCGGCGTCGAAAAGTAGTCCCGCGAGTATATCGAGCTGCATCTCACGGTCGCCCAGTGTGGCTGACAGTAAATCAAAGGACTCTTCGACAGGAGCGGGCAATACAGCCTGTGTCTCCGTTGCGAGGGGCACCATGGGCCCGCCTAAGGCTGGGTCTGCGCTAAAATTAAATTCGCCGCCTTCTAGCCCAGCCAAGGCCGTAAGGTGCGTGCCCAAGGCATCAAGTCTGGCTACTCTCACCTGCAATTCAGCCAATCTGCGGGTCATGGCCTCGAGCTTTCGACGGGCATCTGCAGAAAGCTGTGCAAGGTCACTCGCACGACGACTTACGTCTATTTCCGCCTCAGAAAGCCTTGCTTCCTGGGCGATTGAAGTACCCTGACGCTGGCCTAGTTCATAACCCATAGCCATGAGACCCAGAGGCAAGCCAATGCAAATGACCGACAGGGCTGCCCACGACCAGCGACCAATCTCCAGCGTTCGTGATGCGGCAGTCTTATGGACGAAGATCAGTTTCAAATCAGGGGCTCAGTTTCTTGGGGGACGTACTATGCCATGCAGTGGCGCTGCGGGAAAGTCAGCAAATTAGATCAATACCGCACGAATGCCTGAAAAACCTTCAGGCGGTAACCAAGGCTGGGGCGGGGCCATAGGATATTGGCGCCTTTTCAGCATCTTCAAAGGTCACCATCTCCCAGGCATCTTCCTGTGCTAACAGAGCACGCAGCACCGCGTTGTTGAGGGCGTGGCCAGATTTATGGGCCCGGAACTCCCCAATCAAGCTATGGCCCAGTAAATAGAGGTCACCGATGGCATCGAGGACTTTGTGTTTGACGAACTCATCCTCATAGCGAAGACCGTCTTGGTTCAATATACGAAACTCATCGACAACAATAGCGTTGTCAACACTACCACCACGGGCTAGTCCCTGAGCGCGCAGGTATTCGATTTCATGCATGAAGCCAAAGGTTCGCGCCCTGCTCACCTCTCGCACGAATGAGGTGGTTGAGAAATCTATTTCGGCGAAGGCCGAACGATCGTTGAAAACGGGATGGTCGAAGTCAATTGAGAACGCAACTTTGAAGCCTTCAAAAGGCAGTAAGCTCGCCTGTTTGTCGCCATCTCGCACTGTGACGGGGCGTTTAATGCGAATAAATTTCTTTGCCGCCGCCTGCTCCTCAATGCCTGCAGACTGAAGTAAAAACACAAAGGGGCCCGCGCTACCGTCCATGATAGGCACTTCTGGGGCAGTGACATCGACAAAAGCGTTGTCGATGCCCAAACCCGCCATAGCTGATAGCAAATGCTCAACCGTAGACACTCGAGCATCACCCAGTCCTAAACTGGTAGAGAGCGTTGTGTCACCGACACTTTGGGCGCAGGCGGGGATTTCCTGCACCGGGGAGAGGTCAGTACGCCGAAAAACAATACCGTTGTCGATAGGTGCCGGGCTTAAAGTCAGAAAGACCTTTTCGCCCGTATGCAAACCCACACCAGTCGCCTTTATTGGATTTCGCAACGTTCTCTGTCTAATCATGGTCCCACCCTCTACTTTAACGAGGCGGACCACCAACGATGGCTAGTCCGCCTGACGACGCAGAAATGCTGGAATATCGAAATATTCCTCTGCTCCGCTCTCTGCAGGCGCCACCGCCTGCTGTGCCCCTCCCGACTGCGCTACACGTGCTCGCTTGCCAGGTGGCAAATCGTACGTTTCGCCATAACTTGGCGAAGTGACGCCCAAGGTTTCCAGGGGCTTTCGGTCTACGACCGCTAACGGAACTCGGGCTTCTGCACCACCCAGACCCGTAGCGACCACCGTCACTTTTAAAGTATCGGCCATGTCCGGATCTATCACCGTACCGACCACTACCGTCGCGTCTTCAGACGCATATTCTTCGATCGTGTCGCCAACTTCGGCGAACTCACCTAATGAAAGATCCATGCCGGCGGTAATGTTTACCAGCACGCCCTTCGCACCACTCACATCAATATCGTCAAGCAACGGACTGTTAATAGCCCGTTCCGCAGCCTCTCGCGCCCGGTTTTCTCCAGACGCCTGACCGGTACCCATCATGGCCGCACCCATCTCTGACATCACGGTGCGAACATCGGCAAAATCCACATTGATCATGCCCGGACGGATAATCAGCTCAGCGATACCCTGAACGGCCCCCAAAAGTACATCATTGGCCTCCCTGAAGGCATCTAAGAGACTGGTATTTTTGCCCAACACCTCCAATAACTTTTCATTGGGTATCGTGATTAGACTGTCACAGTGCTGCTCAAGTTCCCCAAGCCCTGCTTCGGCGATTTTGAGGCGTGATTTACCCTCAAAAGAGAATGGACGTGTCACTACCGCAACCGTCAATATGCCCATTTCTCTTGCGACCTCAGCGACAATAGGGGCTCCACCGGTACCTGTCCCCCCGCCCATACCGGCTGTCACGAACACCATATCTGCACCGTGCAGCGCATCCGCGATGCGATCGCGATCTTCCATTGCCGCCGCCCGTCCTATATCTGGGTTCGCACCGGCACCAAGACCCTTGGTAATACCAGTCCCCAATTGAAGAACGGTCTTTGCCGCTATATCTGACAAAGCCTGAGCATCCGTATTGGCACAAATAAAATCCACGCCGTCTACGTTATTTTCAATCATGTGTCGGACGGCATTACCGCCGCCGCCGCCAACACCCACCACCTTGATGACCGCGCTCTGCGGTGCGTTATCAACTAATTCAAACATAGACACTCTCCCCTTTTTTTACAAAACCCGGTGTCACCCAGGCACTCCCCTTGTTAGGCCTTTTGCAACTTCTCAAAAGTGCCTTCCAAACCAGTCACGAACTCGTGTAATCAAGCCACCTGCGATTTGCCCACTTCTCGGCAATCCCTGAGATTCGTCGTCTCGGGCCCCGTAAATCAGCAAGCCCACGGCTGTGGCATAAATTGGATTTTTAATAATGTCGTTAAGACCCTTCGCATACTGGGGAGCTCCCAGCCGCACGGGCATGTGAAAGATTTCTTCCGCGAGCTCTACCGCGCCTTCCATTTTTGAAGTGCCGCCGGTCAGCAGAACGCCTGCAGGTATCAACTCCTCAAAACCCGAACGACGTATTTCCGCCAAGATCAGCGTAAATAATTCGTCATAGCGAGGCTCAACCACCTCCGCTAATGACTGGCGGGATAAGTCCCTAGGCGGGCGATCACCGACACTGGGCACTTTGATCGTCTCTTCAGCACCAGCTAATTGCGCCAAGGCGCAGGCGTATCGAATCTTGATCTCTTCGGCGTGCTGGGTTGGTGTTCGCAGAGCCATGGCAATATCGCTGGTCACCTGATCACCCGCTATGGGAATGACCCCGGTATGACGAATGGCACCATCAGTGAAAATCGCGATATCGGAGGTCCCACCACCGATATCGACGAGACAGACGCCGAGATCACGCTCATCGGGGGTAACCACTGAAAAGCTCGAAGCCAGCTGCTCGAGAATGATGCCATCGACCTCAAGACCGCAGCGATGAATACACTTTTCAATGTTTTGAGCCGCATTGACGGCACAAGTCACCAAGTGCACCTTGGCTTCCAATCGCACGCCAGACATGCCAAGGGGTTCTTTTATGCCGCCTTGATTGTCTATGACATACTCTTGAGGCAACACATGCAGCACTTTTTGGTCTGCGGGAATAGCCACAGCCTGAGCCGCATCGAGGACGCGCTCTACATCTGCGGGCACCACCTCTCCCTCTCGTATTGCAACAATCCCGTGAGAGTTCATTGAGCGAATATGGCTACCGGCAATGCCCACATAAACCGAGTGAATTTGACAGCCGGCCATGAGTTCTGCCTCTTCCACGGCGCGCTGAATGGCATTAACGGTCGACTCAATATCGACGACAACGCCTTTTTTCATGCCTCGAGAAGGATGGGATCCGATGCCAACAACCTCAATCACGCCCTCCCCATCGACTTCCCCGACTACGGCAACGACCTTGGAGGTTCCAATATCCAACCCAACGATCATGCGTTTTTCAGGTGTGTTAACCATCATGGTTCCTCCTGCCAGTTGGGCGACGAAATATCGCCTAAGGCCCATTGCGATGTCGGCAGCAAAGCCACTGCGGCACCGTGTTCATAGCGCATATCTACTCGCATCACGGGCTGATCTGCGAGATGCTCCTGCCATAGCGTCACAAATCGGCCCATTCTTTCTCGGTGGTTATCTGCGCCAAGCTGCAACATCGCCCCACTGTGAAGCTCGGCACTAATCTGCCCGAGAGAATCTTCATGCAATGCCACAACATGAAGGCCTGTAGGCTCTAGCAAACCTTCGAGACTCTGATAACGGCGGGTCATATCACGCTCAGATCCCTCGGGCCCCTCTAAGCGAGCCAATTCGGACCATCGATCGTCAAAAGCACCGGGAAAATACTCGCCTTGATGATTGAGAAAGCCATCCACACCCCAGCGCGCAATGGGACGCTGCTCTTCAATCTCAATGACAACGGTATTGGGCCAGCGTCTGCGTACTCCGGCTCGATAGACCCAGGGCACGCTTTCTAGCTGCTCACGGACTTCATCAAGATCAAGAGTCAAGAAACTGGCCTGAAGGGCGGGCGCAAGCTTAGCCTCGAGCTCCGTCACCGTGACGTACTCCACAGCACCCTCTAAAATCAATTGCTCCACGCGCAAATCGACAAGGTGCGACCCTGCAATAAATGCACCTAGGAGCACGCCCAAGCACCCGGTGGCGACACCTAATTTTAATACCAAGCGTTGTGCCCGTTGCTGCCAGGGCACCCTATCGATCGAGGGTTTATGACGAACCGCCTGTCGTGTTTGTCTACGAGGCATGGCGGGCCTCCATACTGAGTCGATAAATCTCAGCCACCAAATCTCCCAGCGTCATTGAGGCCGCATGGGCCGCCATTGGCACCAAGCTATGGCTCGTCATTCCGGGAATCGTGTTGACCTCTAGCAGCTGCCAAGCACCCGAGATATCTCGTATGACATCAACACGCCCCCAAACCGCTGCGTCGACCGCAGCAAAAGCCCGCAAAGCCAAATCTGCCAACTCTGTTTCTTCATTTACAGACAGCCCTGATGGGCAGAAAAAACCCGTAGCATCAGATATATATTTGGCGTCAAAGTCGTAAAACTCAGAGGCCGGCTCAATGCGTATTGCCGGCAGCGCACGGTCACCCAATATCGCCACGGTATACTCCGTACCCTCCACAAAGCGCTCGCCAATGATCTCCCCTTTGTACGCACGCGCCCGCTCCCAAGCCGCCTCAAGCTGCTCGGGAGTGTTGGCTTTACTCATACCTATAGAGGAGCCTTCAAGCGCCGGCTTCACAAAAATTGTTCCATACTGACTGATAAGGTCAGACCAATCCGTAGCCGCACTAAGCAGTGAGAACTCGGGAGTAGGCAAGCCCACGCCCAACCAAAGCTGTTTGGTGCGCACCTTATCCATTGTGAGGGCAGAGCCCAGCACACCTGAACCGCTGTAAGGTAGGTTCATTAAGTCGAAGAGACCCTGCAATACACCATCCTCACCCCCAGGCCCGTGAAGTAAGTTGAAGACAAAATCGATCCCCGAAAGTTGCTCTGCCCACTCACCTGCCCCAGGGTCAATGCGAACCACTGAACTTCCGGCCGCCTCCAAGGCGCAGGCCACGTTTTCTCCACTTTGCAATGAAATTTCACGCTCGGCGGCGGTACCTCCCATCAGAACGGCGAATCGCACACCTGATAACAACGCCAAACTCACAACAACACCTCAAGACACTCTGCCTCTGCCAACTGTCGAGCTAGCTGACCAATATTGCCTGCTCCCTGGGTCAACAGGAGATCACCCTGTTCTAAAACGTCACATAAAATCGCAGGCACACTGCCAATATCAGGCGCAAAAATGGGATCAATCACGCCCCGCAGTCGAATGCTGCGAGCTAACGAGCGAGCGTCGGCACCGGGAATGTGATCTTCGCCTGCTGAATAAACGTCAAGCAGAATCAGTAAGTCACATTCCGATAGCACGGCCACAAAGTCCTCATAGAAATCCCGAGTTCTTGAAAAACGGTGCGGTTGAAAAACCATGGCAATGCGGCGTTTAGGGAATGCCGCTCGCGCCGCATTCAGCGTAGCCCGAACCTCTGAAGGGTGATGACCATAATCATCAATCATTGTCGCAGCACCGCCACGCCAAACGACCTCACCTAGCGGGCTGAATCGACGTCCCACACCAGAAAACTGTGAAAGACCATTCTCAATGGCGGCATCTGGCAAACCGAGCTCAGTCGCAACCACTGCCGCTGCCGCTGCATTTAACGCGTTGTGCTCTCCCGGCATATTCAGATTTATTTTCAGGGGCGATCGACCCTGAGGCCTGCTTATGACAAAGCTTGTTTGCAAACCGGTTACTGCGACCGAGGACACACCATAATCTGCCTCACCATGCCGACCATAGGTGACAACTTTGCGAGTAACGTGAGGCAGCAATTTTTGCACTCCCGGATCATCGAGACACAAAACAGCCAGTCCATAGAAAGGCAGGTTGTGTAGAAAATCGAGAAATGCCTGCTCGTAGTTTGCAACGTCGCCGGCATAATGATCCATATGATCAGCCTCAACATTCGTCACAATGCTGACCATTGGCAGCAAGTGCAGAAAGGATGCATCACTCTCATCAGCCTCAACGATAAGGTATTGGCCAGCACCCAAACGTGCGTTACTACCCGCATTATTGAGCAGCCCGCCAATGACAAAAGTTGGATCTTCCCCCGCTTCACCAAAAACAGATGCCAATAGGCTGGTCGTGGTTGTTTTACCGTGAGTCCCTGCCACGGCAATTCCCTGCCGGTAACGCATAAGTTCCGCCAGCATTTCAGCACGAGGTACAATAGGAATGCGCGCTGCGCGTGCAGCCGTCAGTTCGGGCGCGTCACTAGGAACAGCACTTGATGTGACTAAAACGTCAGCACCTCGAATGTTGCTGGCGTCATGACCAATGTGTACATCAATGCCGATATTGCGGAGCCTAGCCACTACCGAGCCGTCCTCAATATCAGAGCCTGAGACTTGGTAACCCAGCTGCGCTAGCACCTCAGCGATACCGCTCATGCCCGAGCCACCAATACCCAGCATGAAAATATGCTGAATACCGCCCATTTGTTGCGTCATGGCCTTCGAGGAATCAATGGGCAAGAGAGACCTCCTTTATGACGTCTGCAACGGTGTTCGCGGCATTGGGCATCGCGAGTCGACGCGCGTTGCCCTGCATTAACGTTAAACGCTGGGGGTCCTTAATAAAGCCGTGTATTAGCGCACTCAGTTGAGGCCCCATATTTGCACCTTGAGGCAATAAGCAGCCTGCGCCAGATTCGCTTAGGATCCGCGCATTTTGAGTTTGGTGATCATCAATGGCGTGGGGCAGCGGTACTAGGATACTGGGCTTACCCGTCACCATAAGCTCGCTCACTGTGAGTGCTCCCGAACGACACACCACCAAATCAGCCCACTGGTAAGCGGCGGCCATATCGTCAATAAACGGCACCACCTGCGTCGAGGCACCCACTGCCGAGCCATATTGGTTTCGGGTTGCCTCCAGGTGCTGCTCTCCACACTGGTGGTGAATTGTTAAGCGCGCTCTATCCTCTTCAACAAGATGAGCTAGGGCCTCTGGCACCCCACAATTCAACGGGCTGCTTCCCAGACTTCCACCCACCACCAGTAAACGTAGGGGCTGCTCCCGGGAAAAAAACTGGGGAATTTCATTTTCATGGCCATGTAATGCCACAATCTCAGATCGCACAGGATTGCCAATCAACCGATGGCGGGCCTCGACCCCAAAGGCGCCGGGCAGCCCTAATAAAACTCGCTTTGCCAATGGCGCTAACCAACGGTTAGTCGTTCCAGCAACCGCATTTTGTTCATGGATCACTAAGGGACGGCGCAACAGAAATGCAGCGATACCTGCAGGGCCCGAGGCATAACCACCAAATCCTAAAACAGCGCGAGGTTTAATTTTGAGCAACAAACCCAGTGAAGCAATAAAGGAGGCCAGCAAACGCATTATAGATTTGACCCGAAACAACAGACCTTTGCCCCGCAGGCCTTGCACGGGGAGTTTATGGAGCGTGAACCCATGAGCAGGTACAACCCGACTCTCTAACCCGCGTGCGGTTCCAACCCAATCAACCAGCCACCCGCGAGCTTCCAGCACTTGCGCCACTGCTAGGGCCGGAAAGACATGACCACCAGTCCCGCCTGCCATGATTAAAATACGAGGTGCATTAGTCATGTCAGCTCCCCGTCGTAGGAGCGCGAGCTGCGCTCAATGCGCAGAACTACCGCCAGCATGATGCAACTCATAATTAAACTTGAGCCACCATAACTAATGAAAGGTAATGTCAGTCCCTTCGTCGGAAGCAAACCAGAACTCACGCCCATATTGACGAAAGCTTGCCCAGAGAAAATCAGCGCAACGCCATAACAAATATAAGCCGGGAACAGCTCTTGATCCCGCTCCGCGCGACGCCCGACCCAGAGTATTCTGCCTATAAGAGCCCCGTACAGAACTATGACAAACAGAGCCCCAAAGAAACCCGTCTCTTCAGCCCAAATGGAAAAGACAAAATCGGTATGCGCCTCAGGCAGATAAAATAGTTTTTGAATGCTGTTACCCAATCCCACACCCCACCACTCACCCCGTCCGTAAGCGATTAAGGATTGAATGAGCTGGAAACCCGAACCAAAAGGGTCCTGCCATGGGTCCGTATAGGCTGTTAAACGTTGTAAGCGATAGGGGGCGCTCACAATCATCACAACCAACGCACCAATCGCACCACCGACGAGCAACAACACGTAGGAAAGCCTAGCGCCCGCCAAAAACAACATGCCGAACACCGTACCCGTACAGATCACGGTGGCCCCAAAATCGGGCTCCATTAGCAACAGAAGGCCCGTAAGACCCAAAATAGAAACTGGCTTCGCAAGGCCCTGCCAATGCTGCTGTACCGCCTCTGCGTGCCTAACCAAAAAGCTGGACATATAAATAACTAAAGCAAACTTAGCGACTTCAGAGGGTTGTATCGTTAGCGGACCCAATGGCAACCATCGCTGACTACCGTTCACGTTTCGACCTACCCCGGGCACCAGAACAAGCATCAAGAGTGCAAAGGCAAGCAACAACCATAGCCCGGAGGTTTTTTGCCACACAGCCACTGGCACTCGATACGCGACAGCACCCAAGCAAACCGCTAACGCCAAATAAATTCCATGCCTAACCGTATGGTGCCAAGGATTATTGAAATGCCATTCGCCGTACCCCACGGAAGCTGACGCAATGGCGACCAAGCCCACCAAAATTAATGCAGTGCTAATGCCCGAGAGCAGCGGATCGATCCCAATAGGGTGCTGAGTGGACGCGCTGATCATGGTGCCTGCTCCACTCGGCGCATCACGGCATCACGGAAAGCGTCGCCCCGCGCCTCAAAGCTCGAGTACAGATCAAAGCTCGCACAAGCTGGAGACAGCAAAACTACATCACCCGGCTGTGCTAACACATCAGCCTTCACGATGGCGTCTTCTAATGATTCCACACGCTGGACCGGTGTGTGTGCCCCCAAAGCCAGCTCAATTTCACGAGCTGATTCACCCAAGGTTAAAACCCGTCTGCAATGCTCTCTTACCTCGGGTAACAACGCCGTAAAATCCTGCCCTTTGCCAACGCCACCGGCTATGAGCACAATATTTTGCTGGCCACCGAGGCCGGCAAGGGCCGCGCGCGTAGCACCTACATTGGTCCCCTTACTGTCATTGATCCAAGTTACATCTGCATTATCAAGAATCAACTCGCAGCGATGCGGTAGCCCCCTAAAGCTTTTCAAGCCCTCGATTAACCCCTCAAAGGGCAGATTCAGAGCGGTACCTAGCGCAAGCGCCGCCAGCACATTTTCAAGATTGTGTCGCCCTTTAAGCCTGAGCTCCGAGGCTGGCAGTAAAGGGGTAAAACCTTGGCAAATAACCGGCACACCGTCTATTTGCCGAACTCCAAATTCCTCAAGGTCAGGGTCAGTTGGTCGCCAAAGTATCTGCTGCGTGCCACCCTCTAACAAAGGCAGTGTTAGTGAGTCAGCTCTATTGGCCACCACAGCGCGAGCACCCTGAAAAATCTTGTGCTTGGCATGATGATATCGAGGCAAGCTTCCATGACGATCGAGGTGATCAGCCGATAAATTAAGGACCGTTGCCACCTCAAGATTTAGCGACTGGGCACGCTCTAGCTGGAAACTCGAGAGCTCCAACACATAAAAATCAGGTGTTTGATCAAGTAAATCCAGGGCGGGAGTACCAAAATTTCCACCAACGGCCACTTGCCGACCGCAAGCCGTCATCATGGAGGCCAACAGCGCGGTAACCGTGGACTTGCCGTTAGATCCAGTTATCCCGACGACGGGAACGGAAGTCGCGGCTACAAACAGATCGATATCGCCTATCACGCGAACGCCATTCTCCAAGGCGTATTGCACGAGTGGATGCTCCAGAGCAACGCCAGGGGAAACGACCAGCTCGGTAATACCATCCAGCACAGCGCGATCTATATCACCAAAATACATCGGCGTTTCTGCCCCGACTGCCTGCCTGGCAGGAAGTGAGTCAGACATCTCCGGCCGAGTATCCAACGCCATAAAGGGACAGCCCTGGAGCCGCCACCAGCGAGCCACAGATTGACCTGTTGCACCCAAACCTATTACGGCTCGACGCTCTTCCGATGCAATAAGGTGCGCTGTCATTGGCAGTTACTCATCGCAGCTTCAGGGTCGCTAGACCGAATAAAACCAGCATTACGGTAATAATCCAAAACCGGACAATGACGCGCGGCTCGGGCCACCCCTTAAGCTCAAAATGGTGATGTATAGGAGCCATGCGAAAGACGCGTTTACCCCTGAGCTTAAAGGAGGCAACCTGAATGATGACCGAGACGGTCTCTACAACGAAAATACCCCCCATAATAAAGAGAACAATTTCATGTCGAATAACAACTGCGACAACACCTAAGGCTGCGCCCAAAGCCAGGGCGCCGACATCACCCATAAACACCATCGCGGGATAGGTGTTGAACCATAGAAATCCGAGGCCAGCACCAGCGATAGCGCCGCAAAAAATCACCAATTCACCCGCCCCTGGCAAGTAAGCGATATTCAAATATTCGGCAAAAAACGTGTGCCCAGATAGATAAGCAATAGTGCCGAGCCCTGTGGCAACCATAACCGTTGGCAAGATCGCCAAGCCGTCAAGCCCATCGGTGAGATTGACCGCATTACTCGTGCCGACAATAACCAAGTAAGAAAACGGAATAAAAAACAAACCCAGCGGCAATGCCACGTCTTTAAAAAAGGGCACATAGAGCATCGTTTCTTCGGGGTTTACAGCCGTGCTGTAAAGAAACACCGCAGCGGTAAATCCAACAACCGACTGCCAAAAATATTTCCACCGCGCCGGCAGTCCTCGGGAGTCCTTCTCGACAACTTTTCTGTAATCATCTACCCAGCCAATGGCACCAAAGGCCAAGGTTGTGAGCACAGCCACCCAAAGGTATCGACTTTGTAGATCGCCCCAGATGAGACTCCCAGACACAATGGCAACGATAATTAGTGCCCCCCCCATCGTCGGCGTACCCGACTTAACAAGGTGACTCTCAGGACCATCGTTGCGAACAGATTGACCAATCTGCATATAATCAAGGTGAGCAATCATCCAAGGACCCACCCATAGCGAGATCAATAGCGCTGTCGCTGCGGATAAAATGCCTCTCAGGGTGATGTACTGGAACACGGCAAATCCAGCATCCACGGCAATTAACTCACCCATCAACCAGGTCAACATGAGCGCTTACCCTCCGTCAGCCACTGATTCACGATGACTTCGAGCTGAGCGCCACGAGAAGCCTTTACCAATGTTGTATCGGCACCTAAGAGTGCCGGTGAAAACTCAAGGAGCTCTGTCGCGTCAGTAAAACAGCGGGCTCTCTCGCCAAATGCAGCTGCTGCCGGGGCGGCCTCGGGCCCAACAGCCCAAAGTTCGTCAATGCCAGCTTCTCGAGCAGAAGCGCCTATTTCTGCATGTAATTTTTCCTCGTCATGCCCCAGCTCTAGCATTGCCCCTAAAACCAATCGTCGGCACCCCGACTCAGTAGCAAGAACGTCTATAGCCGCTCGCACCGCCAGCGGATTCGCGTTATAGGTATCGTCAATGAGCGAAACCCCGTTAGTTAGAACTTCCACACAGCCTCGACCTGGTGCCGGCTTGACCGCAGCGAGTCCCTCTCGAATCGTCGTGGCGCTGATGCCTAAGGCATCTGCAACCGCTGCCGCAGCGAGCGCGTTGTAGGCCCCTTGTCGCCCAGGCACATTCACCTGTACTTCGAAGCTCTGCTCTGGTGTTTTCAGCACAAATGTAGAACCTGAAAAACCCTTTAATTGCAGTTCAAAAGCCTGGTAATCGGCCGGTTGATTGAGCCCAAACGTCAAGCATCGGGTGGGCTCAGCCCGCTTTCGCCAAGCATCCGCATAGATATCATCACCATTAATGAGTGCCAGACCCTCCTCAGGCAAATCGTCGAGGAGCGCCCCTTTGGTATTGGAAATAGCATCAAGACTGCCAAAGTGCGCGAGGTGCGCAGGAGCGACATTGAGCAAAACAGCAACATTAGGACAGGCCATTTCACAGAGCCGAGCAATGTCACCAGGCTTCCC
>CALKNZ010000017.1 GCA_938091995.1 uncultured Luminiphilus sp.
CCCATCTTAAACACCTTCTTAAATGTTTGGATACGAAAATTACAATAATCCCTTCAATTTGACGCGAAAAGATCAACTTGGGTTGATCACCAGTCTCTGCTGGTGATGGGCTTTGTTTTTATGACGCTTGCCGTCTAGCGAGAAGGGCCATACCGCATCTTGAGACATTGTCCTTGTTATTGTGCACCGCTGTTAGGCATTAGCCGCCAAAAATATGCTTAAAGGCGACACACCCATAACACACGGTACTGTCCCCGGGGCGGCTAGTGGTTATCCGGTGAAGTGGGTTTGATGGACACTGATAAGTGTTTGGCGGAAGAGGTAGGAGTCGAACCCACCAGGCGCTTTGTTAGCCCCTCACTGGTTTTGAAGACCAGGCACCCCACCGGGGGAGTCGCTCTTCCAGTACATCAAGGTCCAATACCTAACGCACGCGACACATTATCATGAGTCAGTAGTTCCCGGACATTGCCGGCCCTGCGGGTGAGCCGAAGTTGATCGAAATACTCGAGGATCTCAATGGTTAGGTTGCGGCCAGTTTTAAATCGCTTTTTTAGATTGATCACAGACAAGGCCTCCCCGTCACCGTGGGCACTTTTAAGGCTTTCATAATAATAGTGAAGCTGCTCGGGGAGGGCATAGCGGTGGTCATTGAGATGATGTAAATCTCGTCGACCGACACCAATACGCAGCGCCTGCTTCGCCGCTTGTGCCGGTATTTGAGTCTGGTCTAGAAGTTCTGCAAGCTGGGGTAGGACGACACCACTTTGTTTGAGACAGGCGATTAAGCGCGTTAAGTCTTCGAGGCTTTGGTGAGGCGTCGCCTTTTCAAAGTCCTTGCGACTGATGTGTCCATCTTTTAGCGTGAGGCGGCCAAGCCGGAGCAGTGACTCCAACACAGCCATTCCTGTTGTTAAGTCGTGGTTGGCGCCTAGGTTTTTTTTCAGTACCGACATCTTGATGCCAGAAGCTTGAGGTTGTTGTTGGTGATATTGATGGATGTGCTGTTCTAGCCATTCGCAGATAGAGGACCAGTGGTGCTCGGTCACTATCCACGATGCGCTATCTCGCTCAAAGACCTTCGCGCCGCTGGGTAATACGGCACTTGGCGGGACACCTTGTCGATTACGTATCATCCAGAAGTGGGTGAGATTGATCGCTCTAGAAGTCTGCAACAGTTGTTCGAGTGCGGTTAGGGCTTCGGGTTGCTGCAGGGCGCGCAACCATTCAAGCCGGCCGGCACGGGACTTACCGTACTGAGGGCCCGCCGGATCTAGTATCGTGCCGCCACCGAGAACTGTTTCCTCGGCGTGATCCTGTAGCAAAAAGCGCTCCCCCCAAACTGCGCTAATCGGAGCCGCCAAGATGAGTTGCGCTAGGCGCGCGCTACCAGGTGTTAGGGCACTTGGGGTATGTTCAATAAGGGCAAGGCGAGCGGAGACGCGCTTGGCGCCGATGTACAGTTTTACGGGGGTCATGTGCTTTAGCGCGAACGGGGCGTCGTTAGACAGTGATACCGAGACGTCGAGGCGTGCAGACGTCTCCAGCCCATCTGGCGCAACGAGCCAATCTCCGCGCTGAATGTGCTTAAGTGATACCTTTCCTGAAATGCCTAGGGCCACACGCTGCCCTACTACAGCCTGATGAACATCTTGATGGTTGGCTCGTAAGTGTCGAACGCGGACCGTTTGTGCCCCCGGTAGCAGTTGGAGATGATCTCCTTTATTGACGGTACCTGCACTGGCGGTGCCGGTGACTACTAACCCCACACCATTCACATTAAAGCTTCTGTCGATTGAGAGACGAAAGCCTCCGGTTGCTAGCTGTTGTTTTTGAGTTTTAGCGGCGCGAAGTAAATTTTTTTTCAGTTCGGCCACGCCTTGCCCGGAGGTGCTAGATAGGGGCATAAACTCACGCTTGGGCGACCCTCGGGCATCCAGTATGTCACTAAGCTCTAGCGTGACTTCATTGATGCGTTGGGGATCAACGCGGTCGATTTTACTGATCGCGACAACCAATTGCTGTATGCCGAGAATATTCAGTACGTCGATGTGTTCGAGGGTTTGGGGCATGGGTCCGTCGTCAGCAGCGACGACCAATAAACCCATATCGATGCCGCTAATCCCCGAAATCATGGTGTTAATAAAACGTCTATGTCCTGGAACATCGATAAACCCCAATGCACCAGGAGTGGCGGTATCGGGTAGGTAGGCATAGCCGAGATTTATCGAAAGTCCACGCTTAATTTCTTCGGCAAGGGTATCGGTTTCTACTCCGGTGAGCGCGCGAATCAGCGATGTCTTACCGTGATCAACGTGACCGGCGGTGGCTACAATCAAAGTCGAAGCTCACTCAGTTGGTCAATTAACCCGAGGCTTTCATGGGTTTCTAGGCAGCGTATGTCCAACCGCAGAGCACCGTCATGCAGTCGCCCAATGACCGGTTTTGGTAACTGTCTTAGCGCCTGATGTAGTGTGCGAAGATCGCTGTCCTCACCCGAAGAGGCGCGTATCGTTAGTGCAGCACTTGGCAATGTTTCCACCGGAAGCGATCCACTACCTATTTGGCTAAGGGCGTCTCCCACGTCAACATGGTAGGCGCTTCCCAGTGCTTCAATAAAGTGAGGTCGTAAAGATTCAGCCTGAGTCCGTATCTCTGTGAGATCGCGGGTGATCAGCCGTAAAGTGGGTAAGGTCTTGTGCAATTGTTCTGGGTGTCGATAGAGCTTTAGCGTCTCGATCAGCGCTGCCAAGGTCATTTTATCTAAACGCAGGGCGCGTTTTAGTGGATTCACTTTCAGCTGTGCAATGAGATCGGCTCGGCCAGCAATCAGACCTGCCTGGGGTCCACCGAGTAGCTTGTCACCACTAAACGTCACCAGATCGGCACCATTTTGAAGGGTATGAGCAACCGTTGGTTCCTCGGGTAATCCCAGAACCTTAAAATCAATAAGATTGCCGCTGCCAAGGTCGATCATGAAGGGGATTTTATAATCCGCTGCGAGGTCTGCTAATGCGCCCTCAGTAGGCGTGGCGGTAAAACCTTCAATGCGATAATTACTTGAGTGCACCTTCATTAACAGCGCCGTATTCTTGCCGATGGCAGACTCATAATCGGTCAGGTGGGTCCTATTGGTTGTACCGACTTCTCGCAATGCACAACCGGCTCTCGCCATAATGTCGGGGACCCTGAATGAGCCGCCAATTTCGACCAGTTCACCGCGTGATACCGGCACTTCATGACCCATAGCCAGAGTATTCAGAGCGAGTAAAACCGCAGCGGCATTGTTGTTAACCACGGTCGCCGCTTCGGCCCCGGTCAGTTCGCAAATAATGGCTTCAATATCGGCTTCACGGTCACCACGTTTTCCGGTAGTCAGATCAAACTCGAGGTTGCTGGCACCTTGTGCCACGGCTTGAACCGCTGCTATCGCTGAGGCAGAGAGATTAGCGCGACCGAGATTACTGTGCAGCACAATCCCGGTAAGGTTGAAAACCGGCATCAGATTTGAGGTGGGAAGGGAGGCGAGGGCCGTTATAACCTGGGCTTTTATGGTTTCTGCGCAAATTTTGGGTGTCTCTCCCGAGCGAATGGCTTTTCGGAGTTTGGACAGATGGTCTCGCAGCGCCTGTTTTACCCGGGCATGCCCCAAGGCAGCAACATCGCCGGCCATATCTTCTAGCAGCGTGTTTACCCCGGGCAATTGGCGTAATTGAGCTTGTTGTTGGCTTTCTGAGTTCACGGTCGTTTCATGCTTTACAGGGCTTTGGTCTCATTGATGCAGTCTGATGGCTATATTAGCAGGTGCATTAACCGCAGGTGCAGTGGCCGGTGTGGTGTTAGCGAGTCGGGGGTCAGCAAAGGTAAAGTCATTAAGGACACCACTGACAGGATACAGGACATTACCAACGGACTCAGAATCGCCTGTGTACACTGCATCAGAGAGTTATGTAAGCCCTAAATTTTAACGCGAGCTCAAATGCCCGGCGATTTTTGCGAGCAGGGAGACCGATGCATAAACGGTTTAATTTAGAGTGGCGTGCCGGGGAAAAATACCGGTTATGATCACTGCAATCATTAAAAAGGATGCGACTGAATCAATGACCTGGGAAACAGAGGCCGATGAAATAGCCCGAAGGCGCGAACTAGCTTTAGCCCAAGGAGGCGCTGAAGCGATTGCCAAACAGCACGGTCAGGGTCGTCTTACCGTTCGAGAGCGCATTGATACTTTGCTTGATCCTGGCAGTCTTGAAGAGATAGGCCCTGCAGCGGGGTCCCCTCAGTACGATGACCAAGGCCAGCTCATAGCATTTGACCCGGCTAATTTTGTCCTAGGTTTTGGCAAGGTCAATGGACGAAGAATTATTGTCGGCGGTGAAGACTTCACCATGCGGGGTGGATCGCCCTCCCCAGCTGGGTTGAGAAAAAGTGTTTACGCCGAAGAGCTGGCAGTGCAATACCGTTTGCCGCTAGTGCGCTTACACGAGGGCGCTGGTGGCAGTGTGGGTGGAACGGGCGGTAAAGGCGCAAGCCTGCCCGGCGCGGTGAATACCCCAGCACGCTTTCGCTCGGTAGCCCAAGCTATGGCCACAGTTCCGGTGGCGACAGCGGCACTTGGAGCTGTTGCTGGACTACCCGCGGGTCGGTTGGTGGCATCGCATTTCTCGGTCATGTCTAAAGCCACGGCACAGGTGCTGACTGCCGGTCCTGCGGTGGTTGAGCGGGCCATGGGCGAACAAAAGAGCAAAGACGAACTGGGCGGCTGGAAGGTGCACACGAAAAACGGCACGGTCGATAACGGCGCCGAAGACGAAGTGGGGTGTGTCGCTGAGATTCGACGTTTTTTGTCCTTCATGCCCGACAATATTTATCAACTGGCCCCGGTTCTTGGTTGTGATGACCCGGTCGATCGTTGCGACGAAGCGCTATTGACGGTTGTTCCTCGCAATAGGAGACAGGCCTTTGAGATGCGCACAATTATTGCGTCTGTGTTTGATGTGGGCAGTTTTTTTGAGATCGGTAGAGGCTACGGCCGGTCGCAAATAACCGGTTTAGCCAGGCTCAATGGCCAAACGGTGGGCGTTTGGGCCAATGACTGTAAGTTCCTGGCGGGCTCTATGACGGCTCATGGCGCTCAAAAAGCTCGACGGTTTATGGAGCTTTGCGAAACCTTTAGCTTGCCAATTGTCAGCTTAGTCGATGAGCCTGGCTTTATGATTGGCAGTCAGGCCGAGCGAGAGGCTACCATTCGTCATGGCACCGCTGCGGTACTAACTGCGGCTATGACAACAGTACCTTGGGTATCGGTGATGATTCGTCGATCCTTCGGCGTTGCTCAGGCGGCACATTATGGGCCTGAAGGTTATGTCATAGCGTGGCCTTCAGCTGAGAGTGGTCCTTTACCCGTGGAAGGGGGGGTTGCTGTGGCTTTTGGTAAAGATATTGCCGCTGCGCCCGACCCTGATGCGCGTCGTCGTGAGCTTGAGGAACAACTCTCGGCTAAACAATCGCCATTTCCAAGAGCTGAGGCTTTAGGGGTGCATGATCTGATTGATCCGCGTCAGACGCGACCTGAGCTATGTCGCTGGCTAGATCGCGTGCAGCCGTTATTACCTTCGCTCTTGGGTCCAACGGCCTTTTCTATTCGGCCATAACGGCAATGGAGGAATTTCATGATGACCAAAATTGAGTTTGAAACGGGTGGGTCCGTTTGGAAGCTGCTGGTAAAACCCGGTGATCGTGTGTCTCAGGGTGATACCTTATTGATTCTTGAGGTCATGAAGATGGAGGTGGCGTATCCCGCCCCCGTCGCGGGTGAGGTTACCTCAGTTTATGTTGCCGAGGGTGATGCTGTGGAGGAAGACCAGCTGGCATTAGAAATAACTTCATAGTTTATCGATAGTCACAGGAGACAGTCACAGCGGTTTGATTGCCCGATTTTCGATCTTGCAATAGTTTTTACAGCACGGGTAAAGCTGAGTTTTTTGAGGAACACGAACCATGACGCAGATGATTTTTCTGACACCACGAATGGCTACCTTGGCGAGCAGGTTGTTTCTATTGGCATTATTGGCGACACCTGCGGCGTCGACCTGGGCGGCGGATTTGATTCTGATCGGGGGGCACGTTTATACCGCTGACGACAAAACACCAACCGCCGAAGCGATAGTGATCGACGACGACACGATTGTCTTTGTGGGCTCCAAGGAAGAAGCAGAAACTTATCGTAGACCGGCTACCCGTGTTATTAACACTGAGGGCAAAATGGTGATGCCCGGATTTCATGATGCCCATCTGCATACCTTTATGGGAGGGCGCAGTCTGCTGGGCTGTGACCTTGCGGCAGCACCCGACCTACAAACGGTGGAAGCTATTCTCGCTTCGTGTCTTGAGGTATTGGAGCAGCAATGGCTGGTTGCCGAGGGTCTTAATCTTGGGTTTTTTGGGCAGTCTGGACCCGAGTTGAGCTGGTTAAACAGTATTACGAGTAGCGTGCCCATGCTACTTAGAGCATCAGATGGGCACTCTGTCTCTGCCAACAGTTCTGGGCTAGAGCTGGCTAAAGTCTCTGTTGAAACTGAAGATCCACCGGCGGGTATTATTGAACGCGACGCGCTCGGTGCGCCCAGCGGGACCTTCCGCGAGTCGGCCATGAATTTGTTGGAGCGGCACATACCGACTATGACCGAACAAGATCGCCTGAAGACAACGCGCGCTGCGATTGAGGCCATGAATCAGTTCGGTATTACCAGTGCTTTTGACGCATGGGTAAGCGCTGCCGATGTTGCGGCTTATCGTACTTTAGACGCGCAAAAGCACCTGAACCTGCGGGTTAGGGGTGCGCTGGCTTATGGCCATGGCGATCTGTTCACTACCGATGCTTCCGCAGTTTATGAGTCTCACCTCAAAGACCGTAAAGCACTCAGCACAGATCGCTTTAAGCTGGCGGCAGTAAAGCTGTTTATCGATGGTGTACTAGAGGGTGAAACAGCGGTGCTGATTGAGCCTTATCTCAGCAAACCGGGGTATCGAGGCGAGCTGACCTACCCGCAACATGAGCTGAACCAAATTGTTTCCGAGCTGGTAGCAAACGATGTTCAGGTCTATACCCATGCCCTGGGAGATGGTGGCGTTCGCGCTATTTTAGATGCTTTTGAACAGGCTCAGCAGAACCACGGACCCAAAGATCTGCGCCACCAAATTTCCCACATGCAGTTGATTCATCCTGACGACCACGGTCGTTTTGCCCAGCTCGGAGTGGTAGCCAATTTTCAGGCGCTTTGGGCGCTACCCGATGAGTGGATACTCAACCTCAATTTGCCCGTGGTCGGCTTGGACCGTGTCCACCGCATGTATCCAATAGCTAGCCTTGTTGAGTCTGGTGCCACTATCGTCGGTGGTAGTGATTGGAACGTGAGCTCCCTCAATCCGCTCAATGCCATTGAGGTCGCCATTTTGCGACAAGACTGGATGGCCAACGATGCACTAAGCACGGAGGAGCTCAGCCAATTGGATGTGTTGAATCGATCTGAGCGAGTTGATCTCGATACCATGCTTAAGGCCTATACCATTAATGCGGCGTGGTCGATGCATCAAGACGCACTCACCGGCAGTCTGACCCCCGGCAAGCGCGCTGATGTGGTGGTGTTGTCTGAAGATTTGTTTTCAATACCTGCGCAACGCATTAGCACTGTGCAAGTAGAGCAGACTTTTATCGACGGTAAATTGGTCTACCAAAATTAATCAGAAATCAGCCGGGGGTATTTTTTTCTGCGATAACCGCACCCAGAAAACCGCCTACTTCTGCCCCTGGGGCCATCACGTTACCGCCGTTGCGGCTATGCTGAAGACATCTTGACCATAGGTTTGATTTAGGGGTGATTACCCGAGCGTCGCGGCAAGCAATACGCGCTTGTCATTGCTCAAAGATGTAACCGATGTTTCGGCACTGTTCGATGAGACCCGATCACCCATTCAGCAAAACCGAAAGTTCCGTCGAGACACTCAGTTTTGAACAGTAAACGGAATTGATTTGGACAAACAGTACCAGCATCCAACGCGCTCTGGGCAGTTGCCGTACTGGCCTGTAAAAGGCACCAGCGCGTCGACTCGTGGTATCGCGCTTTTTACTTCGAACCAACCCGCCTTTTGCAATTAGCGACACAATTAACTGTCGGGCTGTAATCCGGAAAAAAATCGTGTTAATAATTGTCGATGCTTGTTTAATTTCTCGCCAATTGGAGGTTATGTCATGCATTGCCGACTATTATTTGCACTAATGCTCGCCTATTTATTTGCCCCGCTTGCCCTTGCGGCAGAGGTGCCCACCCGAGCTTATTTCGGTGATACCCACCTGCATACCTCCTTTTCACCTGATGCTGGCATGGCGGGCACAACCGTTGGGCCCAATGATGCCTACCGGTTTGTATTGGGAGAGACGGTGACAAGCAACACCGGTCAGCAAGCAAAACTTTCCAAGCCACTGGATTTTGTGGTCATTGCGGACCACGCTGAGAATCTTGGTCTTGCCGATGCCATCGCCAATGCCGATCCTGCATTGCTCTCTGATCCATTCGGTAAGCAGCTCTACGATTTCGTGAAAGCTGGCCAAGGCATCGATGCTTTTAATCTGCTGGTGCAGAAGATGACCAAAGGTGCTGAGGCGAAGATCGAAAACGAATCCATGCTCGAAAATGCATGGACAAAAATTATGGCGCTGGCTGATCGCTACAATAGCCCAGGTGAATTCACCGCCTTTATTGGTTACGAATGGACCTCTCAGCCAGGCGGCAATAATCTGCACCGGGTCGTCGTTTTCCGAGATGACCAGTCCACGGTTGATGCTGTTCTGCCATTTTCCAACTTTGATTCTGAAAATGTTGAGGACCTCTGGGACTATCTCGCCGCTTACGAAAAGGATACTGGTGGTCAGGTATTGGCGATTCCTCATAACGGCAATCTGTCGAGCGGCAAGATGTTCGCGCCCCTATATCAGACAGATGGCAAGCCTATCGATCAGCAATATGCAGCGACGCGATCTCGTTGGGAGCCCATTGTTGAAGTTACTCAGGCCAAAGGAACCGGAGAAGCGCATCCATTTCTGTCACCGGATGATGAGTTTGCAGAATTTGAGATTGTCGATACCACCAACCTTGGTGGCACGGCGCAACGAACGACGGACATGATTCAATATGAGTACGCTCGGCCGGCATTGAAAATGGGCCTGCAATTTGAGGAGAGTCTCGGAACTAATCCGTTTAAGTTCGGAATGATAGGCAGCACAGATACCCATAGCGGACTCCCGGCGACCCGCGAGGACAATTGGTGGGGAAAGGCGCCGTTCCTAGAGCCAAGTCCAAAGCGCTGGGAGGATGTTCTGATTCGCTCGTCCAAGGATCCTTCTTTGGATCTAACCGCCTTGCAACTTGCCGCATCGGGGCTGGCAGGCGTTTGGGCAACCGATAACACTCGCGAGGCAATCTGGGATGCAATGGCACGGAAAGAGGTCTTCGGTACCACTGGCACACGACTGCAAGTTAGGGTATTCGGCGGCTATAAATTTGAGGAAAAGGATCTTGAGGGGCTAGACCTTGCAACTAAGGGTTATGCGGCTGGTGTGCCCATGGGAGGCGAGCTCGAGGCAGCTCCTGAGGGTGCTAGCCCCACCTTTCTCCTAGAGGCCATGCGTGACCCCAATGGCGCTAACCTAGACCGTATCCAAATAGTAAAAGGCTGGCTAAATGAATCGGGTCAGACCGAAGAACAGGTCTTTAATGTCGCATGGAGCAATGCTGAAGAACGAAAGCTCGACGACAATGGGGCGCCAGCGGCGCTAGAGTCGACGGTAGACGAGATAAATGCGACCTATGACAATTCTATCGGCGAGTCTGCTCTGAGAGGGTTTTGGCGTGATCCCAGTTTTGATCCGAAACAGCGAGCGTTTTACTACGCGCGGGTGATGGAAATCCCCACTCCCCGATGGCTGGCGTATGACCGGAAAAACTATGATCTCTATGATGAGATGCCAAAGGATGCACGCTATAGCTCTCAGGAGCGCGCGTACAGTAGTCCTATCTGGTATAGCCCGCACTAGCTTCACTGACGCGCCTGACTATTTC
>CALKNZ010000018.1 GCA_938091995.1 uncultured Luminiphilus sp.
TTGAATGCTCAAAAGGATCCGCAAATATGGATCGATGCCCCAGGATCCCCAGTGGCAAAGCTAGCAAATGAGCGACCTCAAGGAGAGACCATTGCCTATGAAGAACTGATTAAATCGTGGAAGCCTTGATTAGCTTTATGGAGAGGTAAGGTGCCGGGGGAAAGCCTTCAGCCGCTCAAAAGTTTTTGGGCACACGCGGTGTGCGCTATGTTGGCGAGCCAGGGTATATAGATGAGGTGGCTCGTGCTGCCTGACGTGAACTTTTCACCCGGACTGTTGTCCGGGTGCTGTGCTGAGACTGTTGTTCGGGTGCTGTGCTGAGACTGTTGTCCGGGTGCTGTGCTGAGATTGTGGCTGCAGTCGGAAATTTTCATTCAGTCGTGGCAAGAGGAATGAGTAGTTCGAAGCTCGCTCCGCTTGCTGACTCAACTAGCATGAGACTGCCCTGATGGTCTTGCATGATCTTGTGACTGATCGAAAGTCCTAAGCCGGTTCCACCCTCGCTAATTTTGGTTGTGTAAAACGGCGTGAAAATTTTATCTCGTAGCTTCTGATCAATACCTGGTCCGCTGTCGCGGACAATGATACTGGCTTTGTCATCCTTGCGGTTTTCGGTGATGGTCAATTGGCCACCTCCTTGTTTTGCCATGACATGCCTTGCGTTATTGAAGAGGTTGATTAAAACCTGCTCTATCTGCTGAGCATTCACAGAAACTTTGAGGTCGTCATTACAATAATTGGCGTGAACAGTGATGCTATCGAGCTCGTATTGTGATCTCACCATTTCAATCGATTTAGTAATGACTGAGGCGGTATTTATGAGTTCCTTATCCAAATTTTTTGCGCGAGCAAACGATTTCAGGTCACTGATAATTTTTCCAGATCGCGCAACTTGTTCTTGTATTCGCATGAGCTTGGCTCGCAGGTAACTATCGGTGAGGTCGTCCCTGTTCAGCTTTGAGGTGATGTTTGACGAGCTCATGGTGATCGCATTAAGCGGTTGGCTGAGTTCGTGGGCGACGCCGGTGGCAAGCTCTCCAAGTTCTGCAAGTCTGGAGGTGTGAGCCAATTTTTCCTTGGTGGCTACGAATTCTGATATGTCTTCAATGCGAGCAAAATAGGTGATGTTAGTCGTGCCGTAATGGCCAAATTGTAAGGTCAGAGGTCGAATATCGTCAGTGTCGCCAAAACATATTTTCACTTCTCGAAAGTACTGGGTTTCGCCACTGCGAAGCCACTCTAGCGCACTGTGATAAATGGTATTACCGGCGGGGTCGGCACTTGCGTTGCTGCGGTGTGTCTTAAACGCTGCGACAAATGACTTTTTGATGAAAGTATATTCTTTTGATCTAGCGATTTTGTTTTGATTTACGATGGATCCACTGGCATTTACTAATAATAAAAAAGCCTTACTTTGTTCAACCATACCATGGAGCTGGGCTGCTCGGTTTTGTAGCTCGACTACCGATGTATTCTGCTCTTTTTGTAAAGCGTTCAAGTTGTTTGTGAGCTTGATGACAGCAGTTTTTAGATTGTTAAATTCGGCAATTTCAAATCTACCAAGTGCTACCTCTATATCAGAGCTAGGGGAGTAATCTTGAAGAAAATTTGCCAGCTGCTGTACGCCTTCAACTTCATGCTTTATCAAAAATCGTATAAAAATCATGATGCCGAACAAAATAGAAATCATTATTGAGAGGAAAATTCCTGTGTCACGGAACTCGGATTCTGCAAATGCCCGCGCACTGAACTCTATGCGAAGTCCTGTGGCGCTCCAGGTGGAATTTGATATCGCTGGAAATTCATAAACAAAGCGCTCATTGAGTCGTTTAGAAAAAAAGTGGCGCTTAGTCGTCGGCGTTTCGATAACCGCCTCAGAATATGACGAGCTCCAAGGTGCTTTTCTGTTCTCGAGTGTTACGTCATACAGAGGTGCTGTTTCCCCGTCGACACCCGCTAGTTGTCTTGCGAGTTGGTTAACGACTTGATGTTCCATAAGTATGACTAACTCGAAGTCACTGCCCCGAACGCCATGTGTTAATGTCTTCGATGTGATATCTGATAAAACTAAGGAGCCTGCCTGATGGAATTGATTCAACGACCGCGGAAGCTCCGTTAGATCAATGCCTTTGCAGTCATTTTTAGCCACTATTGGCGCTGATCTTGTAGTAATCATAAAGGCGCCACACAGAGCATTAAAGCCCTGCAATGATTCGGCGAGGTTTTTGGCAACAAAAGTAGGGCTATCTTCAGCTCGAGAAGACAGTGCGTTGGCACTGAGATAGAGCACCTCGGAACGAGCGTGGAGAAACTCGCTGTATAGACCGGCTGTCGTCCTAGATAACTGCGTAAATTCGTAGTGGCTCGCATCCTCCCGTATTATGTATTCCATAATTAAAAATAGCTGGGCTGGTATGACGATAAGTGCGGCAACTGCGACCTCCAATGTGTAGCGAATGCCGTGTTCGTTAGCGATAACCGGCGATGGGGTCAAAAAAATAAGACGCTTTCTTACTCTAGATGAATGAAAAATAATCGAAAATATCAGCAGGGCTAAAATATTCGTTGAGATTTCCTGCAGAACGATGGTCGTGCCACTCCATGAAAACTCGATAAAATAGGGGTATGAGGCAATGCATAAGAGAGGTGCCCCGCACCAAAGCCAAAATTTCAGACCCTCATTAAAGACCTGGATATTAGCTTGCCTTTGGGCCTTCACTCCCAGCCAAATCGCCTGAAGAGCATGTATGCAGATAGTAATTGGACCTAAAAAATCTTGCGGTTCAGCCCATATTAAAACCAGTGACAGGGTTAAAATCGCGGTTACTAACCCCCACCCCAACCCCATAAAAACAGCGGCAAAAATATAAAATACGGGGTACACGTAGGGCGCGCTGACGTAGTAGAAATCGGCACGTAGCCATTCGACACCGGCCCCCGAAACAGACAACAGCACGACCATGATGGACTTGGTCAAAATGATGTTAATGGTGTCATGGCGTGGCACCGCCGCTACACAGTTCACGGTGTGGTAGCCGTTAATTTTTCGCGGGTGTACGCCTTTTTACCCACGGCTGTGGCGTTCAGGCTGTGATCGGTAGTGCTCGCAGTACTAAGCATGTCTTGGCCATCTTCCATGAGTGCCGATTTAACGTTATGTCACTGTCTAGGACAGGGCAATGATTTTCGCACAGCTCTCGACCTGTAAAAATAAAAAAAATCGGTGTAAATGCGCGTTTTTTAACAGTAAATGTCCGGTCATCTATTATGGGCTGGCCCCGCGGCTTGATGCCATTGTGGGCGCTTTCCAAAGATTCTGCTGAGTGCAACTATTGCTCTATGCCTAATGCATGAATGTTAGTTGGAGGTATTTCTGTGCGTGCGGTGAGATTAGTAGAGGCTTTTTGGAAAGAGCCTAAAAAACCAATCTTGAACTCGTTGCCAACCGCTTCGGGACGGCTGTCGAGTGCGCGTTTCGTCGCTGTTACGCCAAGTCAAACGGCTATTGGGGTCACGCTCAACCCGCCAACTGTTTGCCGGAGCTATGTCTTGCTCTATGGCTTCAGCCAACGCATTCGCGAGGCTCTCGCTATCGATTAACGCGAACATCTCCGAGTTAACAAGCGCTGAGCGCGGGTCAAAATTTGCAGAACCCACGATAGAGAAACGGCGATCGATGACCATAGATTTCGAATGTAGACCCATAGCCTTGGCATTAATAGGCGCTGTATCAACCACGGTCTCCTTAATGGCGGCATCATGACGGGCCTCGTAAAGTGCTACACCCGCGTCGAGCATGGGACCCCGCCATGCCTTGTAGTGGCTGTTCACTGCGGGCACGTCTTGAGAAGCGAGAGAATTGGTATGCACTTTTACGTCAACCCCCCGCTCATTTAGCTGCTGAAGCATTGCAACACCTGGCTCATCCGGGATGAAATAGGCATTGGTAACCAGCAATTCATGCTGGGTTTTCGGCACTATGTCAAAAACAGCCTCCAAAAGGTCAGCGCTAATCCCGTCAGATTGCGGGATATCAGTGAGTACCTCACTGGTTCCCAAATGCAAAGAGGGCGCGAGGGTCTCTAAGGAAGACCGCCAGTCTATGGGCGTGACAGAAAATTGCTTAAGCTGAGGTGAGTTAGCCAGCGCTTCTGTGACCGAACTGCGGACGCTGTTGAAGTCTTTTTCGGCTCGCAGCCTCTGCTCTTCATTAGCGGAAACTACCCAGCCGCTATTCCAGAAAAGGTCGAATATAGCGCTGGTCTGGCGGGCTATTACACCGACGCCTAAAACGTCGATGTCGCGAAAATTTAGCGCATCGCTAAGCCCCATGTACTCATCGCCAATATTTCTCCCTCCAAGAATCACAGCTCGGTTATCCACAATGAGGGATTTGTTGTGCATACGGTGGTTGAGCTGGGAAAAGTGGGTTGCAAACTCCAGACCCCAGCCAACTGACTTCCGATTATCGGCGCTATTAAATAAGCGCAACGTTATGTTGGGGTGACCGACCAACAGAGTGCCAATGGCATCGCGAGTTTTGCCTGCTCTACTTCCTGATGCCAGCGTGCCCATATCATCAATAATGATTCTAACTTTTACCCCACGGTCGGCCGCTTCGAGCAGCCGACTGGTAATTAGCATGCCAGTGCTGTCGCCATGGTAAAGGTAGTATTGGGTGTCAATACTTTGGGTGGCTGAGTCAATTAGGGCTAGCCGCCAAGTGAGGGCATCTTCACTGCGATTGAGCAACTTAAATCCTGAAATCTCAGCGTCAGCAGTGTATTGATTAGAAGGCTTGTCCTGTATGGCCGTCGCTGCGCGGCTGCGCGCATCAACGGCCCCTTCAAGCGTAGCAAGTGGGCCCGCAGGTGCAGCTGTTAAAGCAAAATCCGCCTCAGGTACTTCAAAGGGTATTTTGACCGTCGTCACGCAGCCCGCCAACACCATGAGTATTGCAGAGGTAAAAATATTGCGAACTGACTTTGGATTTAAAAACATAGAGGTGCCATATTTTTCTTTGGTGTAGTCGTTGATGCAGTCTTGAGCTACCTGCATGTTTAATAGCCACTATTCCTTCGAGTGGTTGTTCAAAGCCTAACCGGCGGGCTGCAGCTTATAAAGCGGTGCTAAATTCAGTGAGTGTCAGAGAGAAAGCAAACAATCCATCAGGGCAGAGTTCGCGGCTTAGCGTACCGCTCTTCCTTCGACACCTTGTGTACTTTACTCCTCAGCAGTGTAGATCGCCGATGTGCTCATTCCTGCTTTTAGTGCAGGATTACGATAAGCACGGCGGCGGCATCTGGGACGATTGATAAGTTTGAGAGCGCTGTTATCGTTCGGAAATCTGGTATTGATCGAACTTCTCCCGAGATTTGGTGACCACCACTTTGCGTTTGCCGTTTTCACGTTTTAGCAACGCATCCAATTTTTTAAACCGCGCATAAACAACGCCATCTCTTTCGCCATCGTAAAACGTTGCCTTCACCGCAACTTCTGCTTTTTCACTATTAACATACGCCAGAGGAATGATGGTTTTACCTTCAAACATCTTGAGTTCCGCTTCGCCGCTTAAATCTTTAACGGCCATCAAGTTGGATAAAAATTTAGGGGGGTTACTTTTATTGTCAACGAATGCCACCAATGGCCGCGTATCGCTCACGCTGAGCGTTGCTGTCGCATCTAACGCTAACGGTTGTTGCACGGTACCTTCAGCGGATGTCAGCTCAAGCGCCGCGGACCAATAATCACCGTCAAAATTTTCTTCATTGCCGTCAACGCGCACATTAAATACCCGCAGCGTAGAGCCGCTTAAGTTCGCTTTAAATTCACGGGGTATGCCGCTGGGGATGGCGATATCGGCGTCAATATCAGCCTCAAAGCTTTGCTCGTCGACTTGTATTTTTACTGCGGTAGAGTCGAGCTGAATTGAACCCTTCATACTATCTTCGCCAAAGGCTATGTCAGCATCTAGGCGAGTTGTGCCACCAGCAAAGGTGTAAGGACTTTCTGGAGGTAAGTACGAATTGAAGGTTGCCATATCAATGACCGTTGCATCATCGACTAATAAGTTAAAGGTATTCATTGCACGGCGTTTACGGGCGTCGTCGTCATCCCAGAGTTCTTGAAAGCTCTTGTCGGGATCAGGGTAAATATAATTTGAGCCGCTGTAATCTAGTCGCAAAGCATTGCCCTTGAGAAAGGGTTCGTTCGCGTCTATTTTTGAGGCCTGCAACGCCTCGTAAGCAACACTGAGCCCGAGTGGGCTGTCAGCATCGGTTGGGGTTTGAATTAGCACGGTGCCTTGACCAGAGATATCGACATCACGGATCGTCACGCCGAGGTTGTTCGCAGAGGCCGTGAGCTTAGTGCCCGCACGCACGTATCCATCACGCAGTACTAAACGACCCTCTACTTGGCCTGCGCCCTTTATATCAAGATCGCCCAGTCCGGTTGTGAAAATGTTAATGAAGTTGAAATTCTCCATACCCACATCGAGCAGTACATCGGTGTAACCAAAACGCAGCATGCGTTTTCCTCGATGTTCGCTCCGAATCATTTGCGTGAACCCAAGCGAGCCCTGCAATGTACCGCCCTTATAGGCTTGTGCAGTTCCGTTGAGGTAAGCGGGTCCAAGGTTGAGATCGGCGTTAGCAATATCCAGCCAAAATTTGCCACGGCGGGTTTCCATATACATGTCACCGGTTGCTGAGCCGCTAGCGGTGCCTTGAATGTTAAACACCCAAAAACGGTGATCTCCGCGCGCTTGCAGTCCGTTTAGGTGGATTTTCCACGGTCGCTTTTTCTTCAGAGGTTGGGTTTCGACAGGAACAATATCTCTGCCCGTAATCGGTGGGAAAAATGCGAGTAACGTACTGTAGTCGCGCTCGGGCTTTAGTCGCGGGCGCTGTCGGTAGTCAATGTCTGTTGCTTCGACGTCAGAGATATAAACCTCTTTTAACACCAAGGGCAGTAAAGCAATTGAGCCCGACCCCGATGTTGCAAGGACCTCCCATTGCTGAGTTCGACTTTGGCCATTGGCGGTGATTCCCTCAGCATGGACGCGAAGTGGATAAAAGCTCCAGGCGCGTTCCCAAGAGACCTGAAACTTCTCGGGCTTAATTTTGTTCACCAGATCTTGGGTAATTGAGAGGTGCAGCGCGGTATTGATAATGAGCAGGTACGCAAGCTCAGCGATTACAACAATACTCACGATGCGCCGGGTAAGCGCTTTGAAATTCGTCAATGTGTGGGTCTCTATT
>CALKNZ010000019.1 GCA_938091995.1 uncultured Luminiphilus sp.
TTCGAGCTCTAGGTGGGGGATCACTCTTGAAGTGCTTCACACGCGTTTAGGCTCATCGCCATTTTTATTTCACGGGTGGTGATGCAGGTATTATCGGCAACACAAAGTATATCGAGTCAGAGCGGTTTTACGGGTTTGCTCGAGTGCCTTATAACGATCAATAACGTTGAAGATATATGACTAAAAATAGCATTTTCTTAGGTAATTCCCTGCTCAATTCTGACCAGAGAAACGTGTCCGGTGATTACGTCACACGAAGCGGAGAGCGTTTCTACTGCATTAAAAACTTTGATGGGATGGATGATTTCTTTATCAGTGTTGTAAGTGACTCAAATCACTGGTTATTCATTTCCACCCGGGGCGGTCTCACCGCTGGCAGAACCGATTGCGACAGTGCCCTTTTTCCTTATTACACGGAAGACAAGATTCGCGATAACTCCCCCCATACTGGCAGTCGAACCGTTTTACTCGTTCACGGGGAGTCATGTACCAGTCTTTGGGAGCCTTTTGCTCGCCAGCACGATGGGATTTATTCAATTTCACGCAATCTTTACAAGAATGTGCTCGGCGACAAACTTGTTTTTGAAGAGATCAATCATGATTTGGAGCTTGCTTTTAGCTACTCATGGTCGACATCGGATAAGTTTGGATTTGTGAAGCAGTCCACTATGTCGAACTTGAGTAAGAAGGCACTGTCCGTTGACGTCCTCGATGGGATTGAAAATCTTTTGCCCTACGGTGTATTGGCAGGAACTCAAAATGAGTTGAGTTGCTTGGTTGACGCCTACAAGAAAAACGAACTCATTGCTGATGTGGGGTTGGGCATCTATGCGATGAGTTCGATATTGTCTGATCGTGCAGAGCCAAGTGAGGCTTTGTGTGCGACTACCGCTTGGTCTTACGGGTTGACCGAGCCCAGGGTATTGCTTAGTTCACTTCAGCTTGACACCTTTCGCCGTGGTCAACCGCTAGTCCAAGAGTCTGAAGTACTGGGTCGTCGAGGGGCTTATTTCGTGAATGCAAGGGTCGATCTAGAGGTAAGCGAGAGTCGAGGTTGGGGCATCGTTGCCGATGTTAACCAAGGACCTGCCGCTGTAAGAAACCGACTAGAGCTTTTGCGCAATAACAGTGATGCCGAGGTTGAAACGCGCATCAATGAGGATATTGCCCGCGGTTCGCATCAACTGGAACGCCTCATTAGTACCGCAGATGGTATTCAAGTGAGTGAGGATACGCTGACTGCGAATCATCACGCATCTAATGTACTGTTCAATATTATGCGCGGCGGGCTGTTTGACGACAACTACATGATTGACCGAGCTGACCTGTGGGATTTTTGCCGGAGTTGGAACCGGAGCGTCACGCGTTCTAATCAGTCATTTTTTGAGCAGTTACCAGCAACGCTTAGTCACCATGATTTAGATCAGTTTCTTGAAAATTCGAGTGATAAACAACTCAAGCGCTTGTGCGTTGAGTACTTGCCAATGACCTTCAGTCGGCGCCATGGTGATCCTTCAAGGCCTTGGAATCGATTTGCGATAAAAGTTAAAGACGAGAACGACGCCAAAATCTTAAGTTATGAGGGCAATTGGCGCGATATTTTCCAGAACTGGGAGGCGCTTAGCACCTCGATTCCATGTTTCGCGCAGAACATTATTGCTAAATTTGTTAACGCAAGCACCGCTGATGGCTATAACCCGTATCGTATTACCCGAGAGGGCATCGACTGGGAACGCCCTGAGCCGGAAAACCCTTGGGCAAATATTGGTTACTGGGGCGATCACCAGCTCATTTACCTGTTAAAGCTTATTGAGCTGTCGCGCGATCACAACCCTACCGCTATGACAGCCATGCTTACGGACGAGACCTTTGCCTACGCCAACGTGCCATATCGCATTAAATCCTATGCCGACATCTTGGCGAACCCTTACGACACCATTGTCTTTGATGATGCGCTGGATCGCAAAATTGACGAGCGCGTCCAAGCCATGGGTGCCGATGGCCGCTTAATTTTGAATGCGAAGAACGAGGTCTATCAGGTCAACTTAACGGAAAAGTTGCTCGTCACTTTGTTGACCAAAATCTCTAACTTCATTCCTGATGCGGGTGTGTGGATGAACACCCAGCGTCCCGAATGGAATGACGCAAACAATGCACTGGTCGGCAACGGGGTGTCCGTGGTGACCCTGTGTTATCTGCATCGCTTCTTGAAGCGTGCATTAGCCTTGCTGGCAACGCTGAGCGGCGAGAGCGTTACGCTGTCCAGTTCAGTTGCCCAACTTCTGGATAATCTTTATACCGTATTAAAACAGCACCAAGCCGCAATAACTTCTGGGCCCGTATCACCCGCCGTGCGTCAAGCTGTCATGGCTGGGTTGGGCGGTGCTGCAGAAGTTTATCGCGAAGGGCTTTATGCAGGTGGATTTTCAGGCGATAAAAGGTTGGTTTCACTAGCGACCATTATCGGCTTTCTTGAGCTTAGTTTAGAGGCCAGTGCGGTGAGTATTGCGTCCAATCGCCGGGAAGATGGATTATTCCACGCGTATAATCGAATTTCTTGGACCGATTCGGGTGTCGAGATACGCTACCTTTATGAAATGCTTGAAGGGCAGGTGGCGGTGCTCAGCGCACAGGTTTTGTCTGCTGAGGAGGCCTTGCACGTCATGCAGACATTGCGCGGCTCCCCCCTTTACAACTCGCGTCAACATTCTTACCTGTTATATCCCGATCGCAGGCTACCCACATTTATTGACAGAAACTGTATTCCCGAGACATTTATCAAGCAATCATTGCTCATGAGTCGACTTATTGATTCAGGAAACACTGGGCTTGTTGAAACTGACCATTCGGGGAGCGCTTATTTTGCTGGGCGCTTCAATAACACCGCATCGGTATCAGAAGCGCTCAATGACTTAGCTGAAAACGGATTCGACGCTGAGGTTGCTGCGGAGCGTCAATCGATTGAAAGCTTGTTTTCAAGGTTATTCGATTGTGACAGCTTCACAGGCCGTTCTGGTGGTATGTATGCTTATGAGGGGTTGGGGTCAATTTACTGGCACATGGTGTCAAAGCTATTGTTGGCTGTTATGGAAAATTTTCAGGCAGCTGAGTCCACAGGCTGTTCCTCGGAGGTTCTTTCTGGCCTCAAGAGTGCTTACTACGATGTGCGTGACGGTATTGGCTTTAATAAGACCCCGGATGTTTACGGTGCTTTCCCTGCGGACCCTTATTCACATACACCTGGGTTTGCGGGTGCTCGCCAGCCAGGTATGACCGGTCAAGTAAAAGAGGAAATCTTGACGCGTTTGGGTGAGCTTGGCATTAGCGTTGCTGGTGGTTGTGTGAGCTTTTGTCCGAGAATTCTTCGACGACGGGAGCTGCTGGCCGAAGACGCAGTTCTGCACTATTTCGATGTCGAGGGTGAGCGTCAATCGCTGGCGCTTACCTCAGGGCAGCTGGGATTCACCTACTGCCAAGTGCCGGTGGTTTATACGCAGGCCGAACTGCAGGGGAGCATTACACTTTCGTTTGCTGACGGCCCGGCACAGACGGTACCGGGTAACACCTTGACCGCTGATCTTTCTGAGAAGATTTTTAAAAAGAGTGGCGCGATTACACGCATCGACGTGGCAATTACGATGACACTTGATTAGGCGATTAATACTGCGCTGACCGCTCTAGTGACGGCATTGGGAGGCCGCACTATCCGCTGCATCTAGTGGGGATTGAACACCCTGAACATATGCCTTTGTTATGTGGAGTAACGTGGGCTTTGGTAGGGAGTTGCTATGACCCAGCGAAGCTCAGTCGTGGGACCCGTGGATGTAAAAAAGCCATCGCCATCATGGTTAAGAAGCGCTCGAATCCAGGCTTATGGTTTTGCCTGACGAAAAATCCCATAGCCAAACATGACTGTATGCTGTGCTACTGAGAGCTTTTAGCATCCAGCTTTGCTCGAATGCCATTTACGGTGTTCTCATCGAGTTCGTAAGAGCGCATCACTAGTATGCCGATAACGGTGCCCGTTACAGGCACTAATATAAATGCAGCGCGTAGACCGGCTAGGGCACTGTCTGACTGTATTGTCACCGATTGATCGAAGCCAACAGAGGCAAGTATCAGTCCGCTCAAAAGGCCCGCAAAAGCGGCGCCAAATTTGACCATCCACCAGTAGATTGCCCCAAATAAGCCTTCTCGTCGCTCACCGGTTTCTAGCTCATCCATATCGCAAATATCGGCGGTCATAGACATCATCAATGTGAAAAGCCCGCCAATACCAAAGACATAAAGAGGAATCGGCACAAACATGAGGTAGGGATTTTCGGGTGAGAAGCTCCACCAAAACATGGAGTAGCCCATCAGTGATAGTGTTTGAGTGATGGTAAAGGTTTTAAGTTTGCCCCATTTTTGCGCCATCCAATTAATCACGGGGATGACGAGAAAGCAGGTGCATATTGCCGACACGCTGCCGAACAAGGCTGGCCAGTTACCCGCTTGCACGGGATCACCCTGGTTCATGTAATAAACAATAATAAAGAATGCGAATCCAGCGACCGTATTGAAAGCATTAAAAATACAAAATGTCGCAATACAGACCTTTTGAAAGGGCTTATTCGCAAGAGTGATCAAAACACCACGCCAAAGATCTTTGAACGTGTCGCTCAATGATCCCATGGCCTGACTTTCTTCTGCCGAATTATCGTCAGAGCGACATAGCAATGCAGGAACAATAGCCAGCCCCATACAAATGAGACCGACCCAAATGGACAGCGTTCGTGCGCCTTCCGTTGCCGAGTCAAACCAGTTGGGGTCGTATAGGATAATCCAGAACCATGGCGCTATGACCCATGCCCACTGACCAATCCACTGGGCCACGGCCATAAGACGCGTTCGCTCGTGGTAATCGGTACTCATTTCATAGCCCATGGCTACGTAGGGCACGCTAAAAATGGTCATGCCTAAAAAGAAAATGATATTCCAGCCTAGAAAATACCAAAAGTTATAGAGCAGGCTGTTGTCCTCTGACAGTTGCCACATGGCTATGTAGGACAGCCCCGCAATAACTGCGCCTATGAAAATATAGGGTCGGCGTTTGCCCCATCGCGATTGCGTACGATCTGATATGTAACCCATCAGTGGATCGGTAATAGCGTCGATTAGCTTGGGTAGGAAAAAAATAAGCCCCCACATGATTGGACTCATTCCAAGGCTTTGAACCAAGATCACTATGAATATTGACAGCGCGGCAGGGAACATTTGATTGGCGAGCATGCCGATGCCAAAGGCAATTTTCTGGCTCATCGGTATGCTGGTTGTAGAAGGAACTTCACTATTCATCAGGTATTAACTCAAGGATTTCTGGACGGTTGAATTAGAGGTGGAGGTGATGCTTTCGGCCGAGGCCACCAGAAAGGGAATGTTGGCGACTGCACTGGTGTTGTTAGGGGTATCGACCTGGCAAAAGAGGCGATATTCACCCGGGGTTGGAATTGAGAATTGATACTGAAGATCTTGGCTCGAAACACAAGACGCGATGGTAGCCGGGGTGGGCTCATGATCGCCACCATCGCTTTCCAGCGAACGCTCCACTTCTTCGCGTATAACCCACGAGATAGAAGTGTTGTTTTCCCTCGCAGAGAAATCAACCTGTGCAACCGCAGTGTCTCCCGGTGTAATAATGACGCTGCTCGGCGCCGATAGTGTATTTAAAGTTAGCGCCTCAATTTTCGGGGCGCAATGCTCTGGCCAATGGCCGGTCCAAGCATGCTGAAGAACATCTACCGCTTCAGTGCGCTCGCCGGTTTCAAGAAATAGCCCGTACCATGTGGGTGTGCGCTCCTGTTTTTGTCCCCAAAGAAAAATATAGGACCCCAGGCAATTGGCTTTGTCCCGCAGGATAATTTCATTGTAGCGACGGCTTATGTCTTGTGCCTTGTCATGACTGCTCGGCTCAAAAGGGCGCTTCCAAGCCGTCTCAGGGCTTTCCCAATGACCGGTGGGTCCCCATTCAGTAACCTGATAGGGCCCTTGGTAGTCGACCTCTTTTAGAATTTCAGGCAGCTGGTCAATCTCACCATAAATCTGAAAGGAGAGTAGATCTAGTGAGGGGGCCCTGTGTTTGATCGCGCTTATGGTAGGCGCGTCGATACCCGCTAGCATGGTAGTGACCAAATGATGAGGATCAGCAGCTTTGATTTGTTTAGCGAGCTGCTCAACCGCATCCCAGACTTTGGGGTTTTTGGCGCGCAGATTCAACTCGTTACCAAGGCCCCACATAAACAGCGCGGGGTGATTTTTGAGTCGCTCTACATCTTGCATTATGGCTTCGTTTTGAGCTTGGACAGCCCCTGGGTTTGAATAGTCGAAGCCATGACGCTCTCGAGCCAACTCAAGCCCCATACAGACAGACAACCCAAGTCGCTGGGCTTCATCCAATAATTCAACCACGTCGCGAGAGCCGTTGTCGACGCGCCAAGTGCGAAACGTATTGCCTCCGGCTTCGGCAAAGCTTTTAAGCTCAGCGAATTCTATGCCAGCGCCTTTTATATAAAACGGCTGGTCATTGTTTAATAGTATGTGTGACCCATCCCTTTGAGAGATGAGCTGACTCTTTGGCATCGGTAAACAACCAAACTGTTGTAATTTTTTTGTTGCTTGAGGTTACCAGTGCCGATCGACTTTCGGTCGGTGAACTAGGCAAACAGGGTCTGAGGTGAGACCAGTGGGCACGGAGTATTGCGGACCTCTGTTGATGTGGAGTCTTGTCCGTAAGGATGTTTCATATCAACGGATCTCAGGGCCTGAAACGTCAATTTATGTTGCTTAAATTACTTCGCGTTCTAAGCCAGAAGCCTCAAACTAGGATCCTCAAAGCTGAACTTTGCCAATTGCTTCTACTGTTGCAGGTCTCAACCAAGGGGGAGGCAACTGCAGTGCAGGCTCATTGATGTGACCTCAGGTGGCTGGCCAGAAAAATCCACACCTAACGCTGAATCGATGGTGTGTGTTTGTGAAGGGGTTTGAACGCTACTTTCACAGGAGTAATTGCTCTAGACGAGGCAAGCAGCTTTCCATACTCCTGCGAATGAAGCTCTCGATCTCTACAGGAGTGACCTCTGCTTGCCAAAGAAGCTGGCATCCAGCCGTGTTGGGGATAATTTCCATCCGGGCGTGGTGTGATTGAAGTGGACCGGGAGCATCAAAACACGAATACTCGATAATACGATGCTCATTACTGTGAAGCAGTATGCGCTCTTTGATGTCACCAGCCCCCGGTAACGTTAGCGACCGCACATCGCCTTCGAGCACGCAACGCTTCACTCCGGGCACCCAATCAACCCGATCCGGAGTGCCTAAGATCTTCCATAAACGATCGGCAGTTGCGCTAAATTGATGGTCGATTATTACGGTCATCTTTTCTGGGTATTACCCTCGTACGATTTGATTCGTGAGATTAACCCAATCAAAGGCTCAAATCTCACATGAGAATGGCGTCTAAAAATCTGCCCTATCAAATTGACTTGTCGATGGTGTTAGAGGCCGGTTAGAAACTAAAAATTCCGTACCCATTGTTACTCTGGTCTGGGTTTTTCATGGCGCTCCAAGATTCAAGCACGTTGGCACTAAAGTGTGTTTGAGGACTGCAGAAAAATCTTGGATTTAGAAGCGTGCCGGCCTTACTGATACCACGAGCCGCCGTTAAAACCGAACGGGCCGTCTTTAGGCTTAGGTCTGACGGAAATTTGGCAGGCGGTGATTTTTCAGTTCCGCTGTATCGGGCTTAACGCTCAAATTTTCGGCGTCTCTAGGACCCTGCCAGGGATTGATGGAAACGATTCATACCCCGGATCCAACGATCATAGTCTGCAGTTTTTCGCTGCATGTATTGTGTGACCTCGGGGTGCGGCAGAATCAAAAACGACTCTTCTTTGAGTCCTCTCATGACAACATCGGCTACGACGCTCGTCTCAAGCATGCCATCTCCCGCCGCCGCTTGAAGACCTTCAGTACCTATTTGATCGGGGTCTGTGGCGGTCATTGCCGTACGAACAGCCTGCGGACAAAGCAGGGATACCTTGATGCCCTGGTGACCATAGGTCAGCGCTAGCCATTCGCCAAACCCCACAGCTGCGTGCTTGGTGACACCATAAGCGGCTCCTCCAATCTGGTTGAGAAGTCCAGCCGCTGATGCCGTATTGAGAAAGTAGCCGCCGCCTCGCTTAATCATTCTTGGCACTAGGTGGCGAGCGGCATACACGTGGGCCATGACGTTAACATCCCAACTGATTTGCCATTCTTGATCGGGAGACTGTTCGCTGTTTCCTGCAGCCAAGCCGGCGTTGCTACAAAATAGATCAATTGGACCAATTTGGGATTCAACCTCTTCGATAACTCGAATCATGTCGGCTTCGCACGCGACATCAGCTGTCTTAGCCAAACAACGATTTGCCATTGCAGTTTCAGCTGCATCTGCAGCATTAATATCGACAGCGATGACTTGCTTGGCACCTTCAGCTACGAATTTCTCGACGAGGGCTTTGCCAATGCCACTGCCCGCACCTGTGACGACAATAATTTTCTGCTCAATTTCCACAAACACTGACTCCCGTGACTACATTAATAGCGTAAAAATCTGATAAAACATTTCGGTCGGTTACTGTTCTAGCTGCTGAATGGGTACTTTAAAATACATTGACTGCAATGGGCTATCACTGCCAATAAAGCGGACACCAATACGCCCACCGTTCGTTATTTTGATGGCGTTTTGCTAGGTTTTGCACCCGCCCATACTCAACAGCCACACGATCACAATAAACACTTAGGCTTGTGCTTGCCACATCGGGATATATATTGACATTAATAGTGCCAATAAATAAAGTGTGTTGTTGCCATGGGGACGGTAAAAGAGACGCCAATAAAACAAGCGGTATCCGTTTAAGATGCAGGAACCGTTAGAGGAGGTAGCTGTTATGACTAGCCAGAACGAACCGGCGCTAGACCAACCAGCGCTGACGCTCTATGGCTCTAATATTTCTTATTTCACTGGGAAAATGGAGAATTATTTTCGCATTAGAGGCATTCCCTACCACTTGAAGTCCATGCAGTTTCCACGCATGGAGCGGCAGTTGAAGCATGAGATTGGCGTCTCGCAAATGCCAGCCGTGCGGCTTGCCGACGGACGCTGGCTCACAGATACAACGAAAATGATCGAGTGGTTTGAGTTAAGGTTTGCTGACAATGCCCTACTACCTGATGACCCATGCCAGGCTTTCGTCGCCCATCTGATCGAGGATTGGGCAGATGAATGGTGGTGGCGACCCGCGATGCATTATCGCTGGCACTATACCGAGGGTGCTCGTTTTGCCTCATGGCATCTTGCCACCGAGGTAACGGGTTTAGTCCCGTTACCTGTTTGGCTGAAAAGCCGTTTGTTAACCCGTCGGCAACGTCGCGGCTACACGGTGGGTGATGGTCTAACATCAACTAACGTCCCTGCTGTTGAAGGGAGCGTGCAGCGATTATTTGGTCAACTGCAGCATATTTTCAGCGACCGCCCCTATGTATTGGGTAATAGGCCCTCGTTGGCTGATATCGGCTTAGCAGGTCCCTTCTTTCGTCATTTTGCGCTTGATCCCGTGCCTCTGGAAATTTTGCGTCAAACCGCACCTGCTGTTCTAGAGTGGGTCGCACGCTTATGGAATACCACTCAGGGCGACCTGAAAGGTGATTGGCCCGTTATGCTGCCTAATGATTTGAAGCCTTTATTGCGCGACATGGGCTCGGGTTACTTGCCTTATCTCAGTGCCAATGCCGAGGCTGTACGTGATGGTCGCAAGCGCTTTGATATTCAGGTTGATGGTGTCGAGTACAAAAAAGCGCGGTACTCGCGCTACCGTGTTTGGTGCTTAGAGCAGTTGCGGAAGCGTTGGCTCGGCTTGCCTGCTCAAGGGCAAGAAACGACCAAGGCGCTGCTTGAATCACAAGGGTGCTGGGGACCGATGTGGCAGCCCGAGACACTACCTCTGCTACCCGATCAAGAGGCAGGTTTGCCCTTTAGGGCAACATCAAAGATGATCGACGTTTATTAAATGAAATACTGAGATTCGTCAAAAAATTCGGTACCTAAATAAAGGAGAGGTGGGTCATGGTTCGCAGTGGTGTTTTTATACTTTTATTGAGTTTTTCTGTGGAGTTGTTAGCCGACACCATTGAGGGGCTTTGGAAACAGCAGGGTAAGGCTGTTTGGATTCAATTTGATGCTGACGGCGATGCAGGTGTGGTGGTTCGAAATGACCAAAAACCCGAGGCCGTCGGTTTCACGGTGGCACGTAATCTTGAAGCTACTGAAGATGAAGAAGATAGCTGGAAAGCTGAGGTTTTTGCAGCGCCATTAGGGGAATATAAGCCGGCTGAAATAACCTTGTTAGACAAGGACACCATGCGTTTTAAGGTCAAGGTGGGTTTTATGAGTCGTTCGGTAGAGTGGCAGCGCGTATCGGTGTTACCCGACGAGTGAGTGGCAGTGATGTGGGTATACAGGGTTGATTGGGTTTAGCGTGGGGGCATGCTGATGTTGAAAAAAATTCAAGAGATTAAAGAGGTCGCCCGCGTTTTCGGCGAAATGCGGCATTTATTGCCGGCGCTAAAATTTAAAATGGCAGCCCACGACGAAAAAACGTCATTGGCGACTGCCTTTGAAGACGCGGTAGCAGCACACCCTGATCGGATAATGCTCATTTTTGAAGGACAAGAGTGGACTTACCGCGAGTTCAATGGCCTTGTGAATCGTTTCGCACGCCTCCTTCAAGAGCAAGGTGTAGCCCGGGGAGATAGCGTTGCATTGCTCATGGAGAATCGAGCTGAATTTGTTCTCAGCATGCTGGCGATACTAAAAGTAGGCGCAAGCTGTGCGTTAATTAATAACAGTTTGTCGGGTGCGGGTTTAGTGCATTGCGTGCAGGCTGCAGGGGCTAATCATATTATTGTTGGCGAAGAGCGAGCCCTTGTGATTGATGCAAGTCGCGAAGCTTTGGGGCGGATATCCTCTGGGTCCTATCTATGGTTTGCTGACTCTGGCAATACGGCCTGCCCTGATTGGTGCGTGGATGTTCAGGCGCGAATGGTTGGTCAGAGTGATGAGAATATCTCGGGCACACGTGAGATAACGGCGGGGGAGGTGGCATTCTACATTTACACCTCGGGAACGACAGGTCTACCTAAAGCCGCCATTATGCTGCATCGAAAAGCGTTGGCTGCCAGCACAGTCTTGGGGCGGCTGGGGTTTCGAGTCAAACCCTCTGACCGTCTTTATCTTTGCCTGCCCATTTACCATATCACTGGACTTGGCCCCGGCCTGTTGGCGTTCATCTTATCGGGTGGTTCGGTGTTTTTACGGCGTCAGTTTTCGGCCTCAAATTTTTGGGCTGAGGTTCAGCAGTTTAAAACGAACAGTTTTATTTACGTGGGTGAGCTGTGTCGTTATTTAAACCAGCAGCCCGAACATCCTCAGGAAAAAAATAATCCCCTGGAGAAAATGCTGGGGAACGGCTTAAGGCCCGATGTCTGGGATGCCTTTAAAGCACGTTTTGATGTCCCGCGAATTTGTGAGATTTATGGCAGCAGCGAGGGCAATGTTTCCTTTGCTAACTTCTTCAATAAAGACAGAACTATTGGCGCTACTTTCGCGAAAGTAGCACTTGTGGCGTACGATCAGGAGAATGACCAAATCATTAGAGACTCAGAGGGTCAGTGCATAGAGGTAGCAGCGGGTACACCCGGGCTGCTCTTAGGTGAAATTACCGCTGATTACGCCTTCGATGGCTATACCAACAAAGAAGCGACAGGAAAGAAGATCGTTGAAAACGTCTTAAATCCTGGCGATGAGTGGTTCGATACTGGAGACCTCATTCGAGAAATCGATGTTGGTTTTGCGTTTGGAATTCGCCACTTTCAGTTCGTTGACAGAGTCGGCGATACCTTTCGTTGGCGTTCGGAAAATGTATCGACTAACGAAGTGGCGGAGGTGCTCAATCAGCACCCTCAAATTCAGGTAGCCAACGTGTATGGCGTTGAGGTTCCTGGTGTGGAGGGACGGGCAGGTATGGCAGCGCTCGCTGTCGATGGGTCGGAAAATTTCGACCTGGACGCACTTGCGCGACTCGTTGACTCGGCGTTACCCGTTTACGCTCGCCCCGTATTTATCCGGTTGCAGCGCTCGCTTGCGACAACGGGTACATTTAAGCTGGTGAAAACAGAGCTTAGGGAACAAGGGTTTCACTTAGATCAAATGGGTGACGATGCCGTTTATGTCCGTCCTCCCAAGGCTGGTAGTTACCAACGGCTCGATAATGATTTTTATCAAATGTTATGTTTAGGCACGGCAGGGTACTAAAACTTTTTTTACGCATGCAAAGGTGACACGCCATGGCGATTGGATTAATAGCAACAATTAAAGTGCAAGAAGGAAAAAACGACGCATTTGAAGCGGCGTTTTTAGAGCTTGCTCAGCGGGTACGTGAAGACGAGCCAGGCAATACGTTGTATGTGCTTCATAGAAGTACGACTGATACCCAGACCTATAAAGTGATGGAACAGTATGTCGATGCGGCGGCCCTCAAGGCTCACGGTGAAACTCCGCACTTTGCTGCAGCTTTTCAACAGGTGGGCGCTCTTCTTGCCGGTGCGCCTGAGGTTGAGCAATTGGATGTCATTGGTTAGAGGAGACCGGTATGGGCCTTTAGGTCTGCTGGACGGCGGGCTGGTCTTAGGCCCTAACCGATATCGTTAGCATGGGCTGATGACCTCGGTATAGATGGTCAATTTATTGATTCTCAAATGTGGCGAGGTCAGGAATGCGTGATAGCTTGGTGAGTTCTCCCTTAACAGGCTTTGGAGCTGCGTCATCCAATCATAATGTCCCAAGCGCTGTCGTCTATGGGGAAACGCCTTGAGTCAGCATGTTCGAGATCCAAGGTGCGTTTACTTCTCAGCTTGTTTGGTGCAGAGCCTGCAGGCAGCACAAGCTGGAAAAAGCCCGTCTTAAAATCACGTGGTTTTGGCAGTTGAGGTTTCTTCGGTTCGAGCTTTCAGGGGTAGATCTTTGCTATGACGGAAAAATTTGAGGATCAGGGAGGTCTTGCAACGTCAGACCCCAATCGTGTAGCTCGCTGGATCACATCTCGGGTAATGTCTGCGCTATTTACCGATAAGCGGATTAATAAACGGCGGGCGAAGGTCGAGCGGGCCAGGCTGAAAAAAAAACACCCCCATCAAGTTGAGTATTTTCACCACGTCGACGACGGCTACAGCCACTTGGCAGCTCAGGTGCTCGTTAAAGTCGCTGAGCGCTACGAGATTGAAGTGATCTGCCACCTTGTGAGTTCAGCTGTGGGAAAAAATGTTGCCGAACCAGAAATGCTTGCGCGGCTCTCCCGCTACGACGCGCGTCAAATAGCACCAGATTACGGTTTAAATTTCCCAGAGCACGTTAACGCCCCCAGCCCCAATCAGGTGAAAAAGGCTCAGGGAATTTTGGCGGCTGTCGGGGTCGCAGAGCGCGTGTCCATTGTTGGCGCGGTGAGTTGTGCCCTTTGGCAGGATGATGCGTTAGAGCTGGATCGTCTGGCAGCGGTGTTTGGCTGTGCCTCTGATACAGAAATAGAGGCAGCCCTGGCTGCGGGGAACTCAAGAAGGAGTCGGCTGAAACATTATTCCGGAGCGATGTTTTTTTATGGCGGTGAATGGTATTGGGGCGTCGACCGGTTGCACCACCTTGAGCAACGCCTGACGGAGTTGGGAGCTGATCGCAATGGCGATGCGCCCATGGTAGCGCCACGTCAGGAGCCTAATTGGGGCTCGATACGCGATAACGGTTCGCTCACTTTGGAAGTCTATGTGTCTTTGCGAAGTCCCTATAGCGCGGTCATTTTTGATCGAGCGGTCACACTCGCGAAAAATTCAGGGGTGACGCTGAGTGTGCGGCCAGTACTGCCCATGGTTATGCGCGGCGTCCCGGCTACACCCGAAAAGGGTATGTATATCTTTATGGATGCGGCTCGAGAAGCCCGAGTTTTGGGCGTCGACTATGGTCATTTTAGCGATCCAATTGGAGAGCCGGCACGACAGTGCTACTCCCTCTATCCTTGGGCTGTCGCCGAAGGAAAAGGGACCGAACTTATCAGTAGCTTTCTTCGACATGCCTTCGCGCTTGGCGTGAGTACACTGTCGGCGCGTGGCTTGCGAAAAGTGGTGGAAAGCGCAGGTTTAGATTGGTCACAGGCCAGAACACATCTGAACCGAGACGGTTGGCAACCGCTGTTGGAGGAAAACCGTCTCGCCATGTACGAGGCTGGCCTATGGGGCGTTCCCAGCTTTCGCCTGCTTGATTCTAAAGGCGCCACTGTTGTCGCGCTTTGGGGCCAAGATCGGCTCTGGGTTATTGCCAGAGAGATACGCAAAAAAATGCAAAGTCATTAACAGGGTGCCGGACCTTGCGTTGGCGAATGGACTTTTTATGCGCGATATCTCTATAGGTTCTTAGCCCTGTTACCAAGGCGCGTTAGCCACAGGGTCTTGCACCAGTTTTCGCGCCACAGTCATTCGATGCACCTCGTCGGGTCCGTCATAAATGCGTGCGTAACGCGCTTCTCGGTACATGAACTCAAGAGGCGTATCTTCAGTGACTCCCAGAGCACCATGAATTTGAATAGCGCGATCGATGACGTTGTGGAGCATGCGAGCGCCCCAGAATTTAATCAAAGCAATTTGTACCCGCGCATCATCACCACTGTCCATTACCCGCGCCGCGTCTAGTGTCATGAGTCGAGCCGCCTGAATTTCCGCGGCAGATTCAGCAATGTATCTCTGAATTTCACCCTTTTCGGACAGCAAGGAACCGTGGGCATAGCGTTTGCCCGCATAGTCACACATCATTTCAAAGGCCCGCTGCGCTTGACCCAGCCAGCGCATGCAGTGAAAGATTCGACCGGGTCCCAAGCGTTTCTGCGCAATGGTAAAGCCTTTCCCACGCTCGCCCAGAATATTAGACGCGGGTACACGCACGTCATTGAGTTCTAATTCGCAATGCCCGCCTACGGTATCTCCCATGGTCTTCACGACCCGTTTAATTCTATAGCCCGGGGTATTTGTGGGCACGATGATCGCTGAAAATTTTCCGTGGCGCTGCTGCTCAGGCTCAGTTTCACAGAATACGGTTGTGAAGGCGGCAACGTTAGCGCCGGAGGTGAACCATTTGCGTCCGTTAATAACCCACTCGTTGCCGTCGAGCACACCGCGGCTTTGCATCAAGGTTGGATCAGAGCCGGCGACATCGGGTTCCGTCAAGCCAACCGACGGATAAATGTCTCCTGCGACTAGGGGATCAAGCCAAGCTTCTTTTTGGGCCTCGCTACCGAAGCGATGGAGCATGATTGAATCTTGCATGGAAATAGAACCTACCGCCATTTGACCAAAATGGGACCGGCCAATGACTTCATTGAGGTGAGCAAAGTCCATGAAGGGAAGTCCACCACCACCAAGTTCCGTGGGATGGCCTAATGCCCATAAGCCTTGATCTTTGGCCTGAGCCTTGAGTTCTGCCATCAAATTCTGGCTATCATCCCCGAGCAGGGCAGACTCATGGGGAATAACGGTCTCATTGATGAATCGTTTCATGCGATCCTTGAGTCCCGCCAGGTTCTCGGTGGTTTGTGCGCCTTTCTGAGTCAATTGTTCAGTCATAGTTCAAAATCCTAGTCATGCCCTCGGGGAGTGTAGCGGAGTCTCCAGCCCGGAGGCAGGTCAGCCACCCGGTCTTTGTGCCCAACGATAGAGAGGCCAGCCGCCAATAAGCGCCATAACAAAGACACCGACTTGTGTAGGGAATGAAAAGGCTGAATAAACAACGGTCCATCCGGTAATGCCAAGAAAAATAACGGCTGGCAAGGGATAAAACGGCATTCGGTAGAGTTTATCCCCCACATGCCCCGGGTTCCGTAAACGACTGATAAACAGGGCTATTACTGTGACAAAGGTATTGGTGGCCATAAGCAATCCGGCAAACACCAATATTTGTTCAAATGTCGAGGACCACAAAAACAACAGTGCAATTGCGCCCATGAACAAAATGGCATTTTTGGGCAGTCCGTCTTTGTTAAGAACCCCCAGCCAACTTAAGCGCTGATAGTCGCTTCCTAGGCGCATCAGTGCTCTGGGTCCAGCCAGTACCATAGCGCTCACGGTTGAAATAAGAATTCCCGCCAGTATAACAGCGACAAAGAGTGCACCCGTTTCTCCCAATAGATAACCTGCAACAACGTAGCCAACTTCCACCTCGCCTCGCAGGGCCTCGGTGGGCGCTGATATTAGAAATACAGCGTTGAGCGCCAAATAAAGCACGGTGACAAAAGCGCAGCCGGCCAGGAGTACCTTGGGCAGATAACGTCTAGGATCCTCCATTTCACCTAAAACATAAGTTGCCGCATTCCAACCCGAGTATGCGTAGGTGACATAAATAAGTGCAACAGCCACTTCGCTGCTAAACAGGTTGCTGGCAGCGATGGGTGTAGAAACAGATAGCTGTTCAGTAAAAGCGGGGTCATTGAACAGTGCCAGACCAATGAATCCCATGATCAAAAGTAGTTTGAGTGCCGTGAGATAGACCTGTCCGGCACTACTTTCACTGCGGGTTCGTGTATGGATAATCACCAGTGCGGTTATCAATACCGTGGCAGATAATCTCGGATCAATAGGTATTAAGCCGGCTTGAAGATAGCTTCCAAACGTGAGCGCAGCTAGGGCAATCGGTGCTGCAAACCCCACCGTGGCCGATACACATCCTGATATGAAGCCCGCGTAAGGGTGTATGAGTTCCGTTAAAAAGTGGTACTCCCCACCGGAATCTGTGTGCCTAACTCCCAGCTCCGCATAACAAAGGGCTCCGCAAAGTGCGCAGAGACCACCGATGAGCCACAACAGTAAAATCAGTCGGGTGTCAGAGATGGCCAGTAATTGGAAGCCAAGACTGGTGAAAATACCTGTTCCTACCATGTTGGCAACGACAACCGCAAAGGCAACCTTTGGTGCATAGAGTTTCATATAGGATGCATGACCTCACTAGCGTTTCTAGGCTGAAGCAGGTGATTTACCGTCTACGATTACGCCACAAGATCTGCGCATAAGAGCGTGATTGACGTTCGTAGTCGCAGCCTGCCTAGCAAAGACCAAGGAAGCAACAAAAAGTGCATGAAGTCTTTCTGATAACCTTCAGATCTGCGTGGTGGTTACAGCAAAACGTCCGGGGTCACTCTGAGATATAGGAAACGACATGAGTCATGTAACTTGCACCGTTTTGATGAATGGTGTCGAATCAAAGTTGCCCTGTATTTTGCTGCCTAATGACTGTAACTGGAGAATGCGGTAAATGAAGAACTGGTTGAGGAGTTTATTCCCTTCAGGCACCCCTAAAAAGGAATCTCCAGAACTGCCAACGGCTGCTGACCCTGGCAGTGAACAGCGCCTTGAAGCTCGGCGAATCCTGACGCGTGCCAGCTTAGGTCAAAGAGGGGTGATGGTGCACAGTTCTCAGCTTGGTGCATCTTGGCAGGGTAGTTTTTGCGGGATAGAAGAAACAGAGGTTTTGTTATCCCTTGAATTAAACGAGGTTCGAGCGCTTTTCACTCCCGGAGATTTTTGCACCGTTACTTTTGACTACGACGAGCACGCACATGTGTTTTTGACCACGGTTAAACGGTCGCAGTTATCAGAGCAAGGGCAGTTGGACGTTGCACTTTATATGCCAGATGCCGTTCATACCGCAGGCAGACGTAATTTATATCGAGTGCCTATTTTACAAGACCTCTCCATGGAGGTGCGGATAGACGCTGCTACCGGTTTTTCCTGTTCTGCGAGGGCGCTGGACATAAATGTCAGCGGTGTGCGCTTAAAACTGGAGACAGAGAGCTTTTCGCGTTTCAGTATGGGAGAAGAGGTTCAATTAACGATAACCCTCGATGACATTTGTGTTCACCGGGTAGCTGATGTTCGTCATTTGGATGCGCTTAGTAATGCACTGGGCCTGCATTTTCTCACTACAAAAGATACCGATGAAAGACAAAATACCGGAGCTCTGGTTCGAGAGGCTGAGCGCAGCTACTTACGCCGAGTTAGTCGAATCGAGTAGTTTCAAACTTCGTAACCATAGCGTAGCGTGGCCTCAAAGGTGCGAGCGGACCACTTCGGCTATTTGAGTCAAACCAGAGACCACAACCTCCTCGGATGCGGCGTAATTAATCCGAATGCACTCGTCTTGGTGTCGCCAGCTAGATTGCGCCGGCGGATAAAATGGCCGACTGGGTAATACGAATACCCCCATCGTCATAAGTTGCTGATAGAGTTCTTCTGATGAGACTGGAAGCGCTTCAAACCAGAGCCACAAAAATAAGGCGCCTTCGGGTTTGTGTACCCGTACCGGCAGATCAGCCATGACCGTATCGATAACCTGCAGGGCATGGTCCCGCTTGCGCTCGTAGTAGGGTCGTATCAATTCGTTGCAGATGTTTTGTAGTTTTCCTTGCTGCAAAAGTGGGGTGAGAAGTGTGGGGCCTATGCGGCTGGGCGCCAGCGTGTTCATGGCGTTGGTATTTTTTATGAGCTTAATCACTTCAGGGGCTGCAATCACAATACCGGTTCGTATGCCTGGCAGGCCGAGTTTAGACAAGCTCAGCAGCAAAATTGTGTTGGCATCCCAAAAGGGTGTCGCGGCTGTAAATATCATTCCTGGGAAGGGCAATCCATATGCCCCATCAACAATGAGCGGGATGTCGGCCTTTCGACATTCACTGCGAAGCTGATCCATTTCCCCGTCGGTGATGACATTGCCGGTTGGGTTGGTAGGCCGTGATACACAGACAGCGCCGTGGCTTTGATCTAACTGCAGACCCTCGAAATTAACGCGATACTTGAATTGGCGGTTGGGCAGCAAATCGATTTCAGCGCGTCGTCCTTCAAAAATGGGCTGCTCCGCTAAACCCACATCAAAATAGCCCACGTATTCTGGTGTTAAGGGCAGCAGTATGCGTTTGTGGCTGTCATCGGCGTATTGGCCAGAAAAGCTGTTAAACAGCAGTCCGAAGCTGCTTTGGCTGCCATTGGTTATGGCAATGTTTTCTTGTGTCAGCGGCCAGCCGAATTGCTCACGCAGCAAACTCGCGAGGGTCTCTCGAAAGGCTACGTTGCCCCCCGGCGCATCGTATTCACCAATCATCTTGCCGAAAGCTTGCGTATCGGCCATCAAATCTGCCATAGCCTCACGAAGCAGGGCTTCTACCTCGGGTATGTGGGCTGGATTACCGCCGCCTAGCTGGCAAATAGGCCCCGTTGCCGAGGTGGCTGCCCCTAAGTCTTCCATTAAGCGCACGGTGCCCGTATTTTTTTGATAACGAGTGGCAAATTTTGAGAAATGCATGTGTTACTACCTACAGTCAGCAGGTAAGCTTGCCAGCAATTTTTGTAATAGAGAACCTCTATGCCGTCCGTTGCAGCAAATACCCCAGTAATCGTTGGCGCTAGCCAGTTTACTGAACGTATTGATGATCCCGACTATGCCATGTTGTCACCAGTGGCAATCACTGCTCGAGCGGCTGAATTGGCCCTCGCCGATGCCGGAATGATCAACTCTAAAGCGCACATTGATACGCTGATGACCACGCGAATTTTCGAAGATTCAGCACCCCACCTAGAAGGACCCTTCGGGCGCTCAACCAACTTTCCGCGTTCCGTTTGCCAGCGATTAGCCATGAATCCAGCGACGGCAATCTGGGCGACTAGTGGTGGTGATACTCCTCAGAAGCTTGTGACTGAAGCTTGCGATCGAATTTGGCAAGGAGAGTCCAAAGCGGTGTTAATCAGTGGCGGTGAGGCGCTTTCAACGACACGCTTTCTTCAAAAGCAGGGCAGTGATGTCGACTGGTCGGAAGCTTCTGATGAGCCCGTAATTGATCGTAAGCCGATTCTGGATTACGCGACCCATGATGAACTTATGAATGGCTTGGTATCTCCGCCCTTATTTTATGGAATTATGGAGAACGCCAAACGAATTGCTGCTGGGGTGGACGTTAAGACTTGGGCCGATAGCATGGGGGCGTTATTTGCACCATTTGCCGCGGTGGCTTCAGAAAATCCCTTGGCAGCTCAGCGTGACCGGGCGTTTAGTCCCGCTGACCTCATTACCGTAGAGCCGGGTAACCGTCGGGTTGTCGATGCTTATCCTCAACGGTTAGTGGCACGTGATCAGGTCAATCAAAGTGCGGCCTTGGTGGTAATTTCTACGGCGTTGGCTGACGAGTTAAATATTCCTGCTGAGAATCGCGTCTACCTTCATGGTCAGGCGGTAGCAGGGGAGCTACCAATCACACTGCGCCCAGAATTGGGTCAGGCGCCTTCAGCAGGTCTAGCGCTGCGGCGCGCATTGCAGCGCGCGAACTGCAACACCGAGGATATCAGCCACTTTGACTTTTACAGTTGCTTCCCAATAGCGGTGAGCAACGCGATTGACGCGATAGGTTTATCAGCGGATGACCCCAGAGGCCTAACCGTGACCGGTGGGTTGCCCTTTTTTGGTGGGCCGGGAAACAGTTACTCAATGCATGCCCTGGCTGAGATGGTGACGTGTCTGCGAATGAACCCCGGGAAGTTCGGTTTGGTGGCGGCTAACGGTGGCCTTCTATCTAAATATGCGGTCGGTATTTATGCGACGACACCGGTAGCTTACGAACCCTATGACAGCGCTGATCTTCAGGAGGAAATGTCTAGGCAGATAGCCCCTCACTTTGAAAAGAGTCCAAGCGGTGAAGGCAGTCTTGAGGCCTACACCGTCGCGTATGATCGAGACGGACAGCCAAAGACCGCAACGATTATCGGGCGTTTGTCAGAGAGCGACGCGCGATTTATCGCCAAAGTAGGTCGCGAGGCTCCGGCTATACTTGAAGTTTTCAGCAGTTCCGAACCTGACAAAAGGTCTGTCTTAGTGACACCGAGTGAGCAGGGAAATAGCTTTATTTTCTTATGAGGTTTCGACCGAGAAGTCGACACAATAATGAGGGTCCGCAAGCGCGGCCTCGAGCGCCTTTGAACACAATGAAAAGAAGAGGATAGATACATGAGTGATGTAGTTATTACTGAGGTAAACGAGGGTGTTATGACGATTACCCTCAATCGGCCGGAAGCAAAAAATGCGGTTAATTTAGCCGTGGCCGAAGGTGTTGCAGCGGCCATTGATGAACTTGACCGCAACGATGAAATTCGAGTGGCAATTCTGACGGGCTCAAACAATACCTTCTGTTCGGGGATGGACTTAAAAGCATTTGTCAGCGGTGAGGTGCCATACATCAAAGGACGAGGTTTTGGTGGTTTGACTGAAGCGCCACCTGCAAAGCCGCTGATTGCCGCGGTTGAAGGCTATGCATTGGCGGGTGGCTGTGAACTGGCGATGGTCTGCGATCTGATCGTTGCAGCAGACACAGCAAAGTTTGGTATTCCTGAAGTTAAGCGAGGTTTGGCTGCTGGAGCGGGTGGCTTGCTGCGCTTCCCAAGACAGCTGCCGTATCGGGTGGCGATGGAATTAGCACTGACCGGCGATTTTATGGATGCCGCGCGGGCTCGGGATTTGGGTTTCATAAACCACACGGTGCCCGAAGGCGAGGCCGTTTCAGCGGCACAAGCGTTGGCGGCAAAGATTGCGGGTAATGGACCGCTGGCCGTTAAGCTAAGCAAACAGGTCGTCCGAGACTCGGAAGACTGGAGCACTGATGAAATGTTCTCTCGCCAACAGGATATTCTTCAGCCTGTCTTCACTAGCGAAGATGCCATGGAAGGTGCGGTTGCCTTTGCGGAAAAGCGAGCCCCGAATTGGAAGGGTCGTTGAATTCTATATTCAATCAGCTAATGCTGGTAACGAAACAACCCCCTTGTTCCCAATGACTACTTTTTGAGGAGTGTGATATGTCCCGCTGGGATGTTTTTGTTAATCAGGTCATCTGTATTACCGGTGCCGCTAGTGGTTTTGGCAAACTGATGGCGGAACACCTGCATGCAGCAGGTGCACGCTTGGTGATTTGTGATATCAACGCAGAGCCCCTTGAAGCCGTGGCGGCATCTCTCGCTGATGGTTCCCGCGTTGTAGCGATGACCTGTGATGTAGCCAATGAGGCCGATGTGCAAGCTATCGTGGCGGCTGCAAAAGACCGCTTTGGCCGTCTCGATATTATGGTTAACAACGCGGGGCTTGGCACCGAGCCCAAATTGTTAACCGAAGTGACCGAAGAGGAATTGGACCTCAATTACAACGTCAATACCAAAGGGGTTTTCTTTGGCATCAAGCACGCGGTGAGGCAAATGCTTGCGCAAGAACCTTCCGGCGGCACCGTACTCAACGTGGCCTCCATGGCGGGTATTGGAGCAGCTCCTTTACTGGGACCTTATGCGGCAGCGAAGCATGGTGTTGTTGGACTCACGAAAACAGCCGCCTATGAATTTGCTCGGCAAGGAGTTCGCGTGAATGCCATCTGCCCATTCTTCTCGCCGACGCCCTTGGTAACTCAGGAGGGCGGCTTGGCGGACCGTATGGACACGCTTAAGAAGAGTTCACCGATGCATCGAATGGGTGAGCCGGAAGAAATGGTGGAGGTGATGCTGATGCTCATGTCACCCACTAATAGCTTTATGAACGGGCAGGCAGTTGCCGTTGATGGTGGCATGTCGGCCATTTAAGGCTGGGGTGGCGGCTAGTTAACGTTCGCTGCTCCTTCACTATCACTGCCGTTTAGCGAGGGGCTTGCCTTGAGCTAACCCTCGCGGCAAAGGACCCCGCAGTGACCAGCTCTCGGATTTCCACGCCACTGAAGGTCGCTTACTCTTTGGTCTGTGCTGGCATGAGTTTTTGCATTAAAAATACGTAGAGCATGGCGTCACGGCGAGCATATTCGCTCAGGTTCGCGGCAGCGGCGTGCCCACCGTCAATATTCTCAAAATACAAGTAGTCGTGTCCCAGAGCTTCAAGCAG
>CALKNZ010000020.1 GCA_938091995.1 uncultured Luminiphilus sp.
ACGAGTAGGCTGAGACAGCTCACGCAACCTCCTGATATCATCAAAGCGATTATAGGAAACAAGGCCTGCTGTACGAGTAGTATTCCCACCATAAACTGAGTAGGCCAAGGGCTGATCCGGTGAATTCGCGGCGGCATGCAACGCTGACAATGAAGGCCGTCCTTCAGCATTGCTGCCCGTCCAATTGAAAAGCCGGCCCGTTTCATGGGAGTTGGTTTGGGCATCTACCCCGTTCACCACGACCATGTCAGCACCAAAACGGTTAAAGAAATTGAAATTGTCAGCCACGGGAGCAAACTTGATATTCCCGGCTTCTCCGGGATCCGCCGTATCGGCCCAGTGGTTTATTTTAAGCTCTCCGGGTGTGTTGACTTTCGGGTCACATAACTGAGTCACGTCAGCGCCACCGTTGAGCTCCAGGGTCACCAACAACTTCCCGGAGTAAGGAGCCAAACCCGACGCCATCACTCTGAAACCGGTGGTGCTCGCCAAAGCACCGGCGCCTAAAGCCATAGATTTAACAAAGCTTCTACGACTAGTCGCTGCTGTTTTGCGTTTAGGCATTTTTCATCACTCCTCAATCGTGCAAATAGGGGTAGCTGGTCATTAGGGCATGTAGCATCAAGGTCCATGCCCGCATTCCTCCCGCAGGGTCGCCATGCAACTGGTTATTTTCTTCGACAGTTCGAGGTTCTGAATTGTCCCAAAGCGACCAACTGTCGCAATGTCCGCCATACCACCAGTCATCCATTGATGCTGCAGTGGCATAACGCTCAAAGGACTCAAGCCAATTGTTCTTAACATCCGCCTCGAGCACATTCCCCGTTGCCCGCAAATAAAGGGCGTCCAACTGCTTTGCTACCGCTCTCGCGCCAGCGGTGGAGGGGTCGAAGTTCTCAGCGCGCACATCAACGGCAACAGTGATGGAATCATTGGGATGGCCTTGATCTAATTGAGAGATCAAGTTGACGACAACGGTGTAGCTACCCGATCTTAGCTGAGGCTTAAAGTAAAAGAAGCTACCGCTGTTCCAGTAAGACGTTACCCCAAATTGATCTTGATTGAACCAGCCGTCTCGATGCACCTCACCAGTCTCATGGTTCGTATGAGTTTGAGGCATAAACGCCTCACTGCTTTCGAACTCGCTAGCAGACAATGACCAGACCAGCCTGTCACTGCTGTAAATTTCAATGCCCTCTATCCCCATGCGCGAGCACCAACCCCGCCACTCTCCTTCGACGCTATTTTCCTCATCCTCCACACAACGATTAGGCGAGACGTCTTCGAGCTTTATCACCACTTCAGCATCGCCCGTAGTGAAATCTAGACTGCGCTCATAATGCTGCCACTGATTTTTGGGACCACTGTTTCGCTGCAACACGTAGCGCTCACCCACAATGTCTGAAGGTGTAGTTGTTCTATCAACCTCAGTAAATACGGTTCGCTGTTCGCGAGGCTTGTTAAAGTCATCCAGCACGACCTGACAAGACAGCTCTACGGCCATCCGTTCGGTCACATTTGACATTAATGGGGTGTGTTCGCGATTTCTTTTCGTTATCGATGCACCATCAATGCCCCCGTAAAAGGCAGCATAACTCCGCCGCCCTGTGAAGTTAGTTTGTGGCTTATAGTCGTGTGCGTTATGCCCCCATCTCTCGCCCCAGGTTCGGCCAAAAATCGCACGATTCTTGCGATCGAGCTCTTCGGGAGTGAGCTGTCGGCCACGACCTACCGTTTCTAAAGCGGCTTCCTGAGTTTCTGACAGGCTGCCCACAATCGCAGTGGTGCGGAACCAAGGAGAGAGCATCATATCGGCCAGCAGACTCTTTACTTTAAAGCCACCAGCGGCAAAGGCTGTCGCCAATTCATCAACCAGAGCTTCCTGAGCGTTGAATGCCAACAACTGCGCCTCGTAATCGGGCAGGGTTCGATCCACTGGGGCCACAAGCACCTCACTGCCAAATACCGAAGGCCACCAGAACTTAACCGTGGCTTTAGCGAACCGAGGGTCGCTGGCGATCTGCTGCCCCAACCACTGAATACTATCCTCACTGCTGCTATGCGCCTTGCCGTTAAACCCGGGAGATCGCATATCGCGATACCACGTATCGCCATGCTGATATTGATTATCGTCTGAATAAAATCCCTCAGACCAAAGCAGACCGGCAGTAAGGGTAGAGTCCGGATGGCCGTCGTCGATCTGAGTGCCTAGGTTCACAACGACTTCGTACTCCCCCTCTGGAAGATCCAAGTCAAAGGATACCCAGCTGTCCCAGGTGTGCAGCATATATACGCTGCCCTGAGGGCTTTGTGTGACATACCCACGAGGTCGAGCTTCGCCTGAATCATTGTCAATGTAAGTGTCCACTGAGAAGCCAGGGTGAGCCTCAAAGTCTGAAGCTTTTATCTCTAAAACCTTCGCGCCATCCGAGTAAACAGCGATGTCTAGAATGCTAAACCGACTACACCAGCCTACGTACTGATCTTGGGTGCTGTTGTCCTCATCTTTAATGCAAGGTTCTGGCGTTGCATCGCTGACAGCAAAATTGCCTCCGTCACCCCGGGTTGAAAACGCTTGGGACAGTTCGTGGAACACATAGGCTCCCGAGTCTTCAGAGTTGCCATGCACCAGCTCGAAAAGCTCGCCATCGGGTCTTTGCTGATTTTTGTACGTGCCTGACAAAGAATCTAACCCTTCCCACTGATCGAGATAGTTGCCGCCATCACCAAAGCTTTGATAAGCGCCCGCAACGGGGTCCATGCGTTCATGACACACAGTACACGCCGGGTTGTTCATGGTGGGATTATTAGTGTCGGCCAGTGCCACCGGGTCGGTGGTTCTGGGGGCCAACTTTTCAATATCCACCCCCAAAAACTGATAGTAGGTCCACCGGGCTCGGGCGCGATTGCGATTCGTGTCGGTAGAAGGGTATCGAGTAAGCCAGGCCGGTGTGCTCAAAACCCCGGCATGGGGCCAATCGTGGTACTCAGCGATCGAATAAATCCCCGCGTCTTGGTCGACAACGTTGTCATCAATGCTGGGAATGTGCCCACTATTTTTTGCCGGCTTGAAGGTGTTTAGGCGCGATCGATCGTAGAAGCCATCGTCGTCATACATGGGCTCATCAAAGGTCACATCTGCTCGATAAGCCATGGCCGAGAACTGGTTGACCATGGTGTAGTCTGCGGTCACGACTTCTTTGTAGGATCGGTCATTTTCAACGATGTAAGCAATCAGCTCGAGGGGCTCGCGGATCAACGCCTGTCTAAACTCTTGATTTGCACTTCTTTGATTCAGAAAAGGCCGGTCCCGATATTCTTCAGTATTGAACTCCTCGGGACGATCTTCGGGGAGGCTGCGCTCAAACTGCATGAAGTCAGGGAAACGATTCTGACTGTTAAACTGGAAGTCGATGCCATTATTCAACCCTTCCGTTAATAACCTATCGTTGGCTCCGGTAGTGAGGAAATCGTGGAAGCCCTCGCCTGTCATCAGTCTGACGAGCTCTCGTTTCAGCCCTGAATCGGAAGACTGCGCCCGCTTAATGGCCGCCTTGGTAGGGATTTTTCCCGATAAAATAATGCCCGCTCGCCGCAACGTGGTTTCTGGGCTTTCCAGCGCGGTAGCCGACCAAATAGCACTGGCCTCAACAACCCCATCATCGGTATTTGCACCCACCAGTAAGGTGAGGTAGTCAGCAAAAGCCCAATAGCTATTGCTACCTTGAGCCAAAACTGGGCCACCGCCATGCCCAAAGTCGCCGACAATCTTGCCCAACAACCAATCTGCACCAACACCATCGGAGGTCACGAAGGTTTCAAGGGCGGCGTGATTTGTGGCGGGGTCGTCAGTAAATAGGAGACGCGCACCTTGCTGGTCGGCCGTTAACCCCTGCTGATGACACACTGCGCAGCTTTGCTGAACCACAGGCTCTACATCGCTTAGGTAACAACTGCTTGCAGTGGCGCAGTTCTCAGGCGTAGCTCCGCTCTGCAATGCCG
>CALKNZ010000021.1 GCA_938091995.1 uncultured Luminiphilus sp.
AAGGCGGCCCTGAGACAACGGTGACGGTGTGACCAAGCTTAACCAGTGCACGACTCAAATATTTAAGGTAGACACCCTGACCCCCAGAAAACGGCGCAGACCGATATCCCAACAACGCAATTCTCAGCGGGCCAGTCGACAAAGCCTCACCGTTAGCAGACGCCGAGAGCACATGTTCGACACTGTGAGCAGATGCGTTTATGGGCCTATCTCCGTTGAAAAGTCGCGATTGTACAAGTTTTGGCAGTGCCAATGACATAATAGAGTCGTCTCAACATTGCTGTGATATCACCTTCAAACAATTGAACAAAAGCAACCTTTACAGGCAAACCCCGTCCTTTTTACGGGTTCCTTTGATAATGAGACCAAACACCAGGGGGTGAATTTCAATAACGAGGCCAAATACAAAGGAGTGAATTTCACTTGGCCTTTTGGCAAATACTCATAAGATCTACCTAATGAGTAATCTGGAAAACCTGACAAACCACAGGGAAGTGTTTATCGTTGCCAGCTGGTACCTGATGACTCGATTAGACATGCAAAATATACCATACAAAGGAATCATACTTGCCGGAGGGTCTGGCACGCGGCTGCACCCGCTTACCAGCACGGTCAGCAAACAGCTGATGCCCATCTACGATAAGCCCATGATTTATTATCCTCTGGCGACCCTGATGCTCGCAGGTATTCGCGATATTTTGATCATTACCACCCCTCGGGATCAGCAAGCCTTCGCTGAACTGCTCGGCAACGGAGAGAAATGGGGGCTCAACATTACCTACACCGTCCAACCCAGCCCCGATGGTCTGGCTCAAGCCTTTATTTTAGGTGCCGATTTTGTCGGTAGTGCTCCCACGGCTCTCGTACTGGGGGACAATATTTTTTACGGCGGCGGTTTGACGGAAAAATTAAGCCTCGCTGCGCAACGACAATCGGGCGCCTCGGTATTTGCCTATTATGTCAATGATCCCGAGCGTTACGGTGTCGTAGAGTTTGACGGTTCAGGTCAGGCAGTAAGCATTGAAGAAAAGCCCAAGGTGGCGCGATCCAACTACGCCGTCACTGGCCTTTATTTTTATGATAACGACGTCGTCGATATTGCCCGTAATATCAAGCCATCAGCTAGAGGTGAATTAGAAATTACCGACGTCAATCGCGTATATCTGGAACAGGGCAACCTCTCTGTGGAAGTCATGTCCCGAGGTACCGCTTGGTTAGATACCGGCACCCACAACTCATTAGTCGATGCCGCCAATTTCATCCGAGTTGTTGAAGAGCGGCAAGGCCTCAAAATTGCCTGCCCGGAAGAAATAGCTTTTCGCATGGGTTACATCGATGCTGAGCAGCTGCTAGCACTGGCCAAGCCCCTCGCTAAGAGCGGTTACGGCGTCTACCTTGAAGGCTTACTGAGAGATACCGGGACTCATTTAAATGGATATTGAAGCGACGCCCCTGGCTGGAGTTATGGTAATCAAACCTAAAGTTTTTGGGGACGATCGCGGCTTCTTTCTTGAAAGCTGGAACCACCGCGCCTTCGCCAACGCCGGTATTCCCCATGAATTTGTGCAGGACAACCACTCCCGATCACGCCAGGGCATACTGCGCGGCCTGCACTTTCAAACCCAGCAAACCCAGGGCAAGCTGGTACGGGTGATCAGTGGCTCAATTTTCGATGTAACCATTGATCTCCGCACTACTTCTGCCACATTTGGCCAATGGTTTGGTTGCCTGCTTAGCGCCGAGAATAAAGCTCAGCTTTGGGTGCCCCCAGGTCTTGCCCACGGCTTCTATGTGGTCTCTGAATGGGCTGATTTTCTTTATAAATGCACCGACTACTACCACCCCGAGAGCGAGCTCAGCCTCGCCTGGGATGATCCCCACATCAATATTCAATGGCCCTTAGTCAATGGAGCGGCCCCGGAGCTCTCGGCTAAAGATGCCAATGCTCTGAGCTGGTCTGAAGTCCCCAAATTTGATCTGTGACTTTTTAATCCTTTTAATTTCTTCGCAGCAGGTTTTATTAGGCACGCTGCAACAGGGGCCGCCACCAATCTTCATTGGCTAAATACCATTTAAGCGTCTTGGCAATGCCGGTTTCAAAGGTTTCACTGGGAGTGAAACTCAGGTCTTTTTCAATCTTGTTAGCATCAATGGCGTAGCGCCAGTCATGACCTGCGCGGTCATTAACAAATTGAATCAGCGCCCGCGACTCTCCGTTGGCCGCAGGGGACTTTGGAAAGCGTGCTGCCAGACTTGGCTCAGAGGCAAAGCGCGCATCAAGAAGGTCACACAAGAGTTCCACAATGGCGAGATTTGCCCACTCATTGTTACCGCCAATATTGTAGGTCTCGCCGGGCTTACCCGAGTCAATAACCCTTTCAATGCCGCGGGCATGATCAACCACATATAGCCAGTCGCGAATGTTTGTACCATCGCCATAAACGGGTAAAGGACGGCCGTCTAAAATGTTGGTCAAACACAGAGGAATTAATTTTTCCGGGAAATGGAAGGGACCGTAATTATTAGAGCAGTTACTGGTGGTCACTTCGAGACCATAAGTGTGGTGGTAGGCCCGCACTAAATGATCACTGCCTGCCTTGCTAGCAGAGTAAGGAGAATTCGGCTCGTAGCGGAGATCTTCGGTAAAAGCTGGCGCATCACGATTTAGAGAGCCAAACACTTCATCGGTGGACACATGATGAAAGCGGTGCGGGCGGCCACTGCCATTGAGCCATTGAGCGCGAGCCGCCGCCAGCAAGGTATGGGTGCCCACAAGGTTGGTTTGAATAAAGGCATCGGGGCCAGTAATTGATCGGTCAACGTGACTTTCAGCGGCAAAATGCACCAAAGTATCGACGCTATAATTTGCCAGCGTCTGACTGACCCGATCGCCATCGCAGATATCGCCCTGCACAAAATGCAATTGCCCAGTCGCCTCAAGGGGCGCCAGACTGGCCCGGTTACCCGCATAAGTTAGGGCATCGTAAGCCACCACGGTATCGTCGGGGTGCGCCTGAACCCAGTGGTAAACAAAGTTGGCACCGATAAATCCTGCTGCGCCGGTGACCATTAAAGAACGCGTCATAACCAATGCTTCTCGTGTTGTTGTAGGTCGACAAGCATGGCTCGTAGCTGGCTTGTCCAATGGTAACCGGGGTGCCCCAGCAAGTTGCGAGTCGACGTCTTGTCCAAAACGCTGTAGGCCGGCCGTTGCGCTGGTGTTGGATACTGTGAGGTGGGTATAGGTATTAGTGTCGCCGCTTGGGGCAGTAGGCCTAAGTCGAGGCCTATATGACGAATAGCGGCGGCAAAATCATACCAGCTGCAAGCCCCGGCATCGCTCCAGTGGTAAATACCCGTGGCGTTTCCATGGTCAATTAAGCCCCAACATGTAAGTGCCAACCCCCGAGCCCAGGTTGGCGTACCGATCTGATCCTCGACCACTGAAAGCTGCTCTCGTTCTGCCATCAGACGCAGCATTGTCTTCACAAAGTTGCCGCCGTGACGGGAGTACACCCAGCCGGTTCGCAGCACCACGGGGCTGCCCCCCGCTGACAATACAGCCTTCTCCCCGGCCAGCTTGCTGCGCCCATAAACACCCAATGGCTTAGGCTCATCGTCTGGGCCATAAGGGCGACCCTGAGTCCCGTCGAAGACAAAATCCGTAGACACATGCAACAAGGGAATATTGCGCCTTTGACACTGCGTCGCAAGCATTTCTGGGCCGAGGCCGTTGACACGCTGCGCCGACTCTTGCTCTGACTCGGCAGCATCGACTGCGGTAAAAGCCGCCGCATTAATCACCCAGGCCGGTTCGGTCTCATCAAGCACCCTTGCAACCTGATCGTGATCGGCAATATCCAGCATCGACCGGGCCATAGGGAGCGTTTGCCAATGCTCGGGACAGGTCAACACTAACTCTTGGCCCAATTGCCCATTAGCTCCACACACCAGCGCCCTAGGCATGGACCCGAGCGACGACCTCAAGACAGGTGAGCCTCAATCCAATCGGCGTACTCGCCAACTATGTCCTCACCCTCGGGCTCGTTAAAGATCTCGTGGTACAGACCGGGCAAGATATGCAGGCTCACGTCAGTGGCACCCACCTTGGCCGCAAAAGTTTCGGAACCGATGGGCGCGGCCAAAGTATCAGCACCGCCATGCATAATGAGCATCGGTAATGAGAGAGATCCCGCTTCGACCATAACGCGATCCATAGCATCAAAGATGGCGATACCCAAACCCGCCGTAACTTTCCCGTGATTCACCAGAGGATCAGCCTGATACGCAGCCACCACCGCCGAGTCACGACTCACCGCAGAACCATCAAGGGCCAGCATGCCCAAGCGCGGCAAGAATTTAGCGAGAAAACGTCCAATCCACATGATCGGTGCTGGCGGTACATCTCCCGCCGCAAAAGCAGGACCACTAAATAACGCTCCCTGGTACTGGTCTTGATCCTCAAGAAGCAGCCGGCCTGTAATAAGCCCTCCCATACTGTGGCCCAGTACAAAACACGGCAAACTCGGATACCGCTTAGCCAATACCTGTCGACATTCCCGAACACCCTCTAGGTAATCGTCAAAGTGCGTGACAAAAACCCGATGGCCCGGTGATTCACCGTGACCCAAATGATCGGGTGCGACCACAGCAAAACCCCGTGCTATCAGCGCAGCGGCAACCCTTTGATAGCGCCCACTGTGCTCACCCAGTCCATGAATTAATAAAACAGTTGCACGGGCCTCTACTACCGGCTCCCAGTATCGATAACGAATCCCCGAGGGCAGAGTTTCAAAATATGCCTGTGTCATAACCAACCTTATGTGAAAAGGTGACGGATGACGCCACTGTTAATCGGTAACAGGGGTTAACCAATCAAGATAACGAGGCTGCTCACCGCGAACCGTTTGAAAGTATATGCTCTGAAGCTTTTCAGTGATGGGGCCCCGGCCACCGGCACCAATCTGGCGGCCATCAAGCTCCCTCACGGGAACCACCTCTGCAGCCGTACCGGTAAAAAACGCCTCATCACAGATATAAACCTCGTCCCGGGTAATACGTCTTTCACGAATCTCATAACCTTCGTCGCCGGCTATCTTAAAAATGGCATCCCGTGTGATGCCCTCAAGGCAAGACGTTAGATCAGGGGTGTAAATAACGCCATCGCGCACCATAAAAAAGTTTTCGCCGCTTCCTTCAGCAACATAGCCCTCGTTATCGAGCATCAGCGCCTCTTCGCAACCACTATCAATGGCCTCGCGTAACGCTAGAATCGAGTTGATGTAATTGCCGTTAGCCTTGGCCTTACACATGGTAATGTTGACGTGGTGACGGGTGTAGCTTGATGTACGCACAGCGATACCGCGATCGCGGGCCTCAGGATCCATGTAAGAGGGCCATGGCCAAGCGGCAATCATGACATGGGTTTGTAAGTTTTCGGCGCGCAAGCCCATACCCTCAGACCCCAAAAAACACATGGGACGCAAGTAACCTTCTTCAAGGCCGTTAACACGAACCACTTCTCGTTGGGCCGCGTTCAGTGCGTCCTTATCCCAAGGCATGTTCATTTGCAGAATCTTCGCAGAGCGAAACAGCCGGTCGGTGTGTTCCTTTAACCTGAAAATGCAGGTGCCCTGATCGGCTGTGCCGTAGGCTCGGACGCCTTCAAAAACACCGAGACCGTAGTGAAACGTGTGCGTCAAAACATGCACCTTTGCCTCTTCCCAGGGCACGAGCTCACCATCGAGCCAAATTTTTCCGCTCAGTTTAGACAGGTCCATGTTATTTCCTCTTAACCATTGGCTGTATCAATTTCGAGTGCGGGTAAACCGGGTAAGAACCGATCCCTGATCTGGGTAACCGCCACTAACTGTTGCATAAATTTAGCGCGTTTGCCGACTAATATCCCATCTTCAAGCACTGCACGATGTACTTCGGCGCGATACACCAAGTATGCAGCACGCAGTGTGTCGGCATCCTCTGCTGACAGCAAGTCATGATCAGCTAGAGCGTTAAGTAAGTTAACCACATCGGTAGGCTGTGCCATATCGGGGTGGGTGGCAGCATGACGAAGTATTAAAAATTGCACCACAAATTCGATATCTACAATACCGCCCGGGTCACGCTTTATATCAAACTCATCGCAGCCAACGTCAAGACGACTCTCCGCGGCATCGAGCATGCGCTTGCGCATAGAAACTACCGCTTCGCGCAGCTCACGATCAGACCTCGGCTGACACAAAATGTCCAGCCGCAGGGCCTCCAACTCATGGCACAGGTCAACTGAGCCCGCCACAGGACGCGCGCGGACCAAGGCCTGATGCTCCCAGGTCCATGCCGACTCATGCTGGTACTTTTTAAAGCTGGCTAGCGTTGCGCAGGGTAACCCCGAGCCGCCATCTGGCCGCAAGCGCAAGTCGACCTCGTAGAGGCGGCCCTGAGCGACATTCGTGGAAAGTACATGCACCACACGTTGCGCCAGGCGCGTAAAAAATCGGGTATTGTCAATGATTTTGGGGCCCGCGGTAGCTCCTCGCCCACCATCATAAACGAAGACCAAATCGAGGTCGGAACCATACCCTAGCTCAATGCCACCCAACTTTCCGTAGCCCATGACCGCAAATCCAGCCCCCTGCCCCTGAGGTTCTCCATGACGGGATACCAACTCTGCCCGGGCAACCTGAATAGCTTGGGCAATCATAACTTCAGCGAGGAAGGTGAGATTGTCGCTAGCCACCATCACCGGTAGCGAACCCGTAAGTTCGCTGGCGGCGACGCGCAAGACAACAGCATCTTTAATACCCGCCATCGCGTGCATTTGTTGCTCTAGATCATCTTCTGGTACCCGTAACAGCTGGTCCTGAACCAACGCAGCCATTTCACTGCGGTTCGGTGCGCGGTAGAGGCGATCTTCGTGCAGAAGCTCTTCCACAAGCTCTGGGCGTTCAGCGAGCTTGCGGGCGATCCAGGGGCTGGCAACATTAAGGGCGACAAGCTGCTCTAACGCGTGCGGATGCTCTGTCATCATCACCAAATAAGCACTGCGTCGAAGCACAGCACTCACAAAAGGTAGGGTTCGGGTCACCGCGAGATCAGCGTCGGCTGTTTGGGTCGACACCGAAATCAACTGGGGTAAGAAAGCTTCTAAGCGACGCCGGCCTTCTAATTGCGCCGCATGCACGCGCCCGCTGCCCATTAGCGCCTCTACGGCCTCCCAAGTTTTTGTCGGGTCTCGATATCCCAAAGCCTTTAAGGCCTCAGATGATAAATCGGTGTACTGCAACCCTGACGATGGCGAGGTGTCGGGCAACTGCCCCTCAGGTAGGGTCACCAAGCGTTGAAAATAATCAGAAACACGATTGCGCACACCCTCACAAGTGGTGATCAATAGCCCCCAACCGGGATAGCCCATCAAAAACGCAACCTGCTCCTGTACTAAGGGGTCTACAGGTAACTCCTGAGTCTGTATATCGCTCAGACCTTGAAGGATATTTTCAAGTCGCCTTAAGAAACGATAGGCTTCCATCAGCCCCTGTCGGTCTTCAGCGCTAATAATTTCCAGGTGCTCAAGGCGCTCATACGCCATTTCCAAAGAACGAACTTGCAGTTCGGGATGTCGGCCACCGTGAATCAGCTGTTTGCACTGAACGATAAATTCAATTTCGCGAATACCACCATAGCCACGTTTGATATTTGTTTGAAGATTACTGCGTAGCGTCTCGGCGGCAATCATTTCCCGCATTGCTCTCAACGCCTGCAAGGCGCCGAAGTCTGTGTAGCGGCGATAAACAAAGGCGCGTTTTAAGTCTTCTAGAGGCTTTTGATTTTCAGCCGAGCCGGTAATCCCTCGAGCCTTAATCATGGCATAGCGCTCCCAATCACGGCCATGTTGCTGGTAGTAGCCCTCAAGGGCGTTGTAATTGACAACCAACGGACCGCTGCTACCAAAAGGGCGTAAGCGCATATCCACGCGAAATACAAAACCATCGACTGTTTTTGCATCTAATAATTTAATGACGAGCTGACCAACCCGAATAAAAAACTCCTGGTTACTGAGCTTTTTTTTCCCTCCGGTAGTTTCACCCCCTTCCGGGTAGGCGTAGATCAAATCAATATCTGAAGACAGATTAAGCTCACCGCCCCCAAGTTTGCCCATGCCCAAAACCACCAGCTCTTGAGCCTCTCCAGACCACTCGCCCAAAGGAATACCAAATCGCTGGGAAAGTTTGGCCGTAGCCCAGCCCACCGAAAACTGAATGGTGATGTCGGCTAACTGGGTCAGTTGATGAAAGGTTTCACTAAGGGTGGCGCGACCCGATAACTCACAGGCCACGATTTTTAACATTTGCCGATTGCGAAATATGCGCAAGGCCGACATGACCGCGTCTTCGCGAGCGTTATCCATAACGAGCTGCTTAAGCGCGGCCTGCCAGGCCTCGGCGCCAAGAGTGCAGCATTGAAATAATCGCCCAGACTCAAGCTCGGTCACGGCCCAATCGCGGTGACGAATAAATTGATCGCGAAAAAATTCACTGGTAGCCAAAAGCCGATCAAAATCAGCCGCTAGGGCGGGGTCATCCAGTGCCGCCTGCAGACGGCTCCAAACAGGAGCCTCTAACTGGTCTGAAAGAAAAGCCCAATGTCTCGCAAGCACGGCTTCGAGAGGCTGCGGCACCGAGGTCTGCTCAGTCATCAAGGGCGGGCGCGACGCGCATAACCTCTTCGAGCGTGGTCTCTCCTCGAGCAACTTTCTCAGCACCGGCCACTCTCAGGGGCACCATGCCGGCAGCCACAGACCGCTCTCGAATTTGACGGATATCATGACTGTCAGTGATCACGCTCTGAACACCTGCATCTGCCACTAGCACCTCATAAATACCCTCGCGTCCACGATAGCCGGTATCCCTGCAGGCCTTGCACCCCACCGGGCGATAAAGTGACTCAGGCATCGTCATCGGATAATCACCCACCACCGCCCGCCAGCCAGCCTGATCTGTAGGCTCAAGCTGTTTGCAATGGCTACAAAGCGTCCTTACCAATCGTTGGGACATAACCCCTCGAACCGTGGCACGAATCAGAAAGGGAGGCACACCCAATTCCACCAAGCGAGAAATCGCACCCGGAGAGTCATTGGTATGGAGTGTGCTGAGCACCAAATGTCCGGTCAATGCAGCCTGAATCGCCATGTTGGCAGTTTCCAGATCCCGAATTTCGCCCACCATAATGATATCCGGGTCCTGCCGCATCAGCGCACGGACCCCCGAGGCAAAGTGCAGATCAATCGTGGCATTGACCTGCATTTGGTTAAATGCCGGCTCTATCATTTCAATGGGATCTTCAATGGTGCAAACGTTGACATCGGCGTTCGCGAGTTGCCGCAGGGTGGAATATAGGGTTGTGGTCTTTCCTGAGCCGGTAGGACCGGTTACCAAAACAATACCGGTACCCTGCTCAACAATACTCTGCCAACGCTGGTTATCGCTGCCACGTAATCCCAGCTCCTCAAAACTTTTGAGCAGCACATCGGGATCAAAGATCCGCATGACTAACTTTTCGCCAAATGCCGTTGGCAGCGTGGAGAGGCGCAGCTCTACTTCGTTGCCCTCGGGTGTCCGAGTTTTCAAGCGCCCATCCTGAGGGCGACGTTTTTCTGCCACGTCTAACCGACCAAGAATTTTAAAACGGCTAGTCACCGCAGAGGCTACTGCACCGGGTAACTCGTAAACCTTATGGAGCACTCCGTCGATACGAAACCGAACATTCCCTACTTCTCGGCGCGGCTCGATATGGATGTCACTGGCACGCTGCTCAAAGGCATATTGTAAAAGCCAGTCGACGACACTCACGATATGCTGGTCGTTGGCATCGAGCTCAGACTTGCCCCCCAACTGCACCATGGCTTCCAGGTTTCCGAGGTTGCTACCTTCGCCACGATTTAGGGCGCGCGCACCCTGAACCGAGCGTGCCATGACATAAAACTCTTTGGTATAACGCGCGATATCCCGGGGATCTGCCAGTACCCGACGTATTGGAAGTCGCGTGGCATGCTCAAGATCACGGACCCAACCGGAAACCCATGGCTCACTACTGGCAATGGTGACCGCCATATCGTCGACCGCAACAGCCAGAATCTGATGGCGCTCGGCGAAGGCTTGGGACATCACTTCGGCGACGGCTTTTGAGTCAATTTTAAGCGGATCAATCTCAAACACCCCCTGCCCTGTTTCCTGAGAGAGAAAGCCCAGCAGCGCGGCCATATCCAGTATCTGACCCGGGGCGCTGCAATCAGACAGCTTCTGTTCCGCAAGAAACGGCAGTGGTGCAAGGCGCATCTGCCGCATCGACCTGAGCCGTACCAAATCTTTAGCCGATAACCGTCCAGCTCGAGTCAGCCCCTCGGCAAGGCTGATCATGTCCAAACGGGACTCCGGCGGTATCATTATATGATTAGTCATAGCTGCAGTTTACGCGCTGAAACAACCCTGTCACCGTCAAACACGCCACTCACCTCAATTTTTTAAGTAACCGCTAACCCTGTCCGCCAAAACCCTTGGGATTCGCGATTTTTAGATCATCAACATTTATTGAGTCTGAAGCCTTAGTTGCGCCCACGCTACGTACGAATATCTTGGTTAAAACCACCCCAAAAATGCCGTTAAGGGGGTGTTCGGTTCTTCGTAACCCCGCTGAGTTTTCATCAAGCCAGCCAAAAATTCCCAAGATTCTCTAGGCTGCTTTCGGGTAGTCTCGCGGTTTGAAATCTGTAGCACTCAGCAAAAGAGACCTGATACCTTGGCTTCATCCAGCAACCACATAGACTGGTTTCGACATACCAGTCCCTATATCCGGGCGCATCGGGGCCGGACGTTTGTGATTTATTTAGGTAATGGGGCTTTAGAGAGCGATCAATTCAACAATCTAATTAATGATCTCTGCCTGCTGCACCTGCTGGGTATTCGCTTGGTACTCGTTCACGCAACTCGAGAGGAAGTTGAGCATGCGTTAACCGCTTTGGGCATTACTGGACAACTTCACCGTGGTATTCGCATAACAGATACCGAGGTTTTGGGCGTAGTGCGAGACGTTTCTGCAACCCAGCGCTTACAGTTGGAAAGCCAACTATCTCAAGGGCTACCGGATTCACCCATGCACGGCGCTCGCTTGAGAGTAGTCAGCGGCAACTTCATTACCGCAAGACCGGTTGGCGTCGTCGACGGGGTCGATTTTTTATTTACCGGCGCAGTGCGGCGACTCGATGCAGTGGGCATCACTGCCGCCCTCGATAATCAAGCCATTGTTTTGCTCTCTCCCCTGGGGTTTTCTACTACCGGTGAAATATTCAATTTAAGTGCTGACGAGGTCGCAACAGCAGCTGCCGTCGCACTAGGTGCTGACAAATTAATTTTTATGGATAGCACCGAGGGTTTAACAGATAGCTTGGGACACTTGGTGCGCCAGTGTACCGTTGCTGCTGCTCGCGCACTTCCCATAGACAATCCTCTACAAGCCAGTCAGCGTGACGCCGCCTGCCGCGCCTGCGAACAGGGCGTTAGTCGGGCACATTTTCTAAGCTATGCCCATAACGGTGCGCTCATTGAAGAGTTATTTAGTCACGATGGTGCCGGTACTTTGGTAAGCGAGGCGGTCTTTGAGCAACACCGGAAGGCCAGCGTTGACGATATCGCCGGAGTCCTCGACTTGGTAAGGCCTCTTGAGGAAGCCGGTGTGCTAGTGCGGCGTTCCCGGGAGCGTTTTGAACAGGAAATCACCAACTTTACCGTATTAGAACGAGATGGTCGGGTGTTGGCCTGCGCGGCGCTGTATCCGTTTGAAGGGACGCAGATGGCTGAAATTGCCTGCATTGCGACCCACACGGACTATCGCAACAGCGGCCGAGGTACGCACCTGCTGGAGCTGCTGACAACACAAGCTAAAGACCAGGGTATTAGCCAACTTTTTGTGCTAACCACCCAAACCACCCACTGGTTTATAGAACAAGGTTTCGTCAATGCCAGCCTCGATCAGCTTCCGTCTGAGCGTCAGGCGCTTTATAACTTGCAACGAAATTCAAAAGTGCTGATCAAGGACCTCGACTGACCCGCCCTAGCTGTTAGAATTCCTGCCCTACTCGGGAGAACACAGCATGCCCCAATACCGATCAAAAACATCGACAGCTGGACGGAACATGGCCGGCGCTAGAGCTCTCTGGCGCGCTACCGGCATGACCGATGGCGATTTTGAAAAACCCATAATTGCTGTGGTGAACTCATTCACGCAGTTTGTACCGGGTCATGTTCATTTGAAGGACATGGGTCAGCTCGTCGCCAGAGAAATCGAAGCGGCCGGCGGCGTTGCTAAAGAATTTAATACTATTGCGGTCGATGACGGAATCGCCATGGGCCATGACGGCATGCTGTATAGCCTGCCTTCCCGTGACATTATTTCCGACTCAGTTGAATACATGGTCAATGCCCACTGTGCCGATGCCATGGTGTGTATTTCCAACTGTGACAAAATTACTCCGGGAATGCTCAACGCGGCCATGCGGCTCAATATTCCCTGCATTTTTGTCTCCGGTGGACCCATGGAAGCCGGCAAGACGAAGTTGTCTGAACACAAGCTAGACCTTGTAGACGCCATGGTAATTGCAGCAGATGACTCTGCCGATGATGCGACAGTTGCTGCCTACGAACGGTCTGCCTGTCCCACCTGTGGCTCTTGTTCGGGTATGTTTACCGCAAACTCAATGAACTGCCTCACCGAAGCCCTAGGTTTAAGCCTACCTGGCAATGGTTCACTGCTGGCAACCCACGCCGATCGAGAAGCGTTATTTAAACGGGCAGGACGGGTGTCTGTTTCTCTGGCCCGACGTTGGTACGAACAGGATGATGCCTCGGCGTTACCTCGAAATATTGCCAATCGACAAGCCTTTGAAAACGCGATGTGTCTCGATGTTGCCATGGGCGGCTCCACCAACACTATTCTGCACCTGTTGGCGGCAGCACAAGAGGCCGACATCGATTTTTCAATGAGCGATATCGATACGCTGAGCCGACGAATTCCCCAGCTGTGTAAAGTGGCGCCCAGTACACCGCTATACCACATGGAAGATGTGCATCGCGCCGGCGGCGTTATGGCCATACTGGGTGAGCTCGCCCGGGGTGGCCTGATCGATACCAGCACCCACACCGTACATACTGCCTCTATGGGCGAAGCACTCGCTGAGTGGGATATTGCGCAAACCCAAGACCCAGAGGTGCACAAACTTTTTTCCGCAGGGCCCGCTGGCATACCGACACAGCAGGCGTTTAGCCAGGCAACACGCTGGCCCAGCCTTGATCTTGATAGGGCCGGAGGTTGCATTCGGGACGTGGCCCACGCCTATTCTCAGGAAGGCGGCCTAGCCGTCTTGTTCGGCAACATTGCTGAAGACGGTTGTGTGGTGAAGACTGCAGGGGTTGATGATGACGTCTTTTGTTTCAATGGACCCGCCCACATCTGCGAGAGTCAGGAGGCTGCCGTCGCCGATATTCTTGAGGATCGTGTCGCTGCAGGTGCCGTTGTCATTATTCGCTATGAGGGGCCCCGAGGCGGACCAGGCATGCAAGAAATGCTGTATCCAACCAGCTACCTAAAATCGAAAGGGCTAGGCAAAGCGTGTGCGCTAGTTACCGATGGTCGTTTTTCAGGAGGGACTTCGGGACTGTCCATTGGCCACGTATCACCCGAAGCTGCCGCAGGCGGCGCCATTGGTTTGGTGCAGACAGGCGACACCATCGCGATCGACATTCCTAATCGGCGCATCGATGTAGTGCTCGACGCAGCAACCCTCGAAAGTCGAAGAGCTCAAATGGATAGCTCAGAGAAGCCTTGGCAGCCTCAGGCGGCACGCCCTAGAAAGGTCAGTGCCGCGTTAAAAGTCTACGCTCGCATGGTAACCAGCGCAGACAAAGGCGCGGTCAGGGATTTATCGCTGTTGGACTAAACGGCTCAGCCTGCGCCACAAGCGCTATAAAATCGTCACGATAATCGTCGATTTTCCGACGCAAACGACGGTCTTGCTTGGGCGTACGCAAGTTGATTACCTCAGTGAATATCGTCTGGGACAGAGCACTGTTGTGAGCGTAAACCGCCACGTAATCTGGGGAGCGAGCAGCCTCTCGCCCGGCGAGTACAGCATAGACTTCAGAGGGCCAATCCGCCCCATTATTGGTAATAACCCCGGCAAGTTCAGATGTCCAGCTCGCTCGGTCTTCAATCCATACACCGTCAAACCGCTGATAATCCCGAGTATGAATCATTAACACCTCCTTTTGTTGAACCGTAAGACGGCCCAAAAACTTACTCAAATTATCTGCAAGCTGCTCCTGCGTATTATCTTGATAGGCCTCATCTGATCGCGACAGCAATCGCTCTCGCTGCTCATTCTGTTCGTCCTGCAACGCCAGCATGAATTCTTGTCGCTGTTCGAGGCTTAACGTCGCACCAAAGTCGATCATTAAATCGAGGATACGAGCCTCAAGGCGATCTGCGGCCTGAGACAATTCGTCAAATAGCGTTGCTACCGCCCCAGCAGTTAGGCTGGGTTCAAGACTGCGCTCAAAATCTGTGAGCAGCTGGGTGTAACTCGGCAGCTCTTCGCGCCGGTGCCAATCGAGTAATTGATCTATCCGAACTTGAAAATCGGCAGACTGCTGGGCATTGAGCGTGACGTAATCGTCAACGTACCAATCAATCAGGGTGTCTAATCTGTTATAAAAAAACCGCGTGCCGGAGCAGGCGGATACGGTCAAAAGCATGACCAAAATCAGGACGGTTTTAGCGCCACATCGGTATCGTGCCTTCAACATTTGTGGGATCCCGCGGTGAGGGTTCTTTGATATAAACTTGATCTCGGCCTTTGCGTTTGGCTTCGTACATTGCCCGGTCAACACTGAGCAGCCAATCTTCAGCAGAATCGACGGTTGTCACGTCGCAGACACCAATACTGACAGTGACCCGTCGTCCAGGAATGACTTCTTGTGAGGCAATTTTACTGCGTAGTTCATCGGCGATTTTTCGAGCCGTCTGAGCGCCCACCTCGCTTAAAAGCACCACAAACTCTTCCCCACCCAAGCGGAATAGCATGTCCGCTCCTCGAATTCGGCCATCAATTAAAGCCACCATGGCTTTGAGCACTCGATCACCCTCAACATGGCCCATTTCGTCATTGATGCGCTTGAAGTAATCAATGTCGATTAACAAGAGCGACGAAAGCCTCGCGTAGCGGTGGTAGTCCGCTAAGTGCCTTCGAGTTTGAGGCAATAAATACCGACGATTATAAGCACCGGTCAGTGGGTCAGTCAGCGCAAGATCAGCCAGCTCATCAGTCTGGCGAGCCTGTAGTTGCATCATGGCCAAACTTAGCAGCCAGGTTGAAAAAATAGCGGCGTCCAATGCCAAACCTTCACCAAAGCCTTGCCAACCATGTGCCCAAAACAGTGCTGCCAAAATGGTAGCGCCCCCTGCCAGCGCAGCCGCCGTTGGCAAGAGAGCAGCCATTGCAATCATCAGCAGGAAAATCCACAGCTCCTGATAGCTCGAACCCAGCTTTATGGACCAAACAACCGTAATCAGGGTTGCCAGCAGCGCGAGGACTGGAGGAATTAAAACCTTATCATGGCGAAAAAAAGCGTACGCGGTGGCGGCGAGTAGCAAGGTCACCAATCCGGCAAACACATTCAAAAATAGTGGCCTGGGGGTGATTAAAACGCCTTCGATTACCACCACCATCGTAGCGGAAAACATAATGGGCAATAGCAAACGGTATAAAACTAAACGCCGCTCGTGCTGCACGTCCTCGGGATCAAAACCCTGTGAAGACCCGACATCAGTTCGCAACAGCCCACGCCAAAAGCGCGCCGGTGCTTTAAAACCGGTCGCGTCGTAAAGCGGGACTTCTGGGTCACGATTGATCATGTACCTGCGCTCTTAGTGCCACTAATACTTAGTTCCTTTAGTGTGACACACAGGGCTCCGTTTAACAGCCATGATTGACGAAACTCAAGCAGCATTCTCAGCAAGCTGACAATGGCCTTGCAGAGCCGACAGAATTGCATTTAACGTTGCTTGGACTATATCGTTGCTGCGCCCAACACCGCAGGGCCGTGCCCCTTCAATGTTGAGCTGCACATAGCAGACAGCCTCTGCATCAGAGCTCTGTCCCAAAGTATGTTCACTGTACTCCACCAGCACCATTTTTTTACCGGTCACCTGTTCCATGGCATCGATAAAGGCGTCTAGCACACCAGTACCCTTTCCTTGGATCCGCGTCTCGCCATCACCCGCGCCAAGAACGGCCGTTAACTGATGTTCCGAATCATCTTTTGAAACCTCATAGCGGCCCAAGCTCCAGGCGCCGGGAACGTCTAAATAGGTGTCGCAAAAAAGCTGATGAATCTGATCTGAGGCAACCTCCGCCTCGCTTTGCTCCGCGAGACGCTGCACGGCGCTGCTAAAGTCAATTTGCAGCCATCTGGGCAAGTCATAACCATGATCTCGGGATAAAACATAAGCAACACCACCTTTACCCGATTGGCTGTTAATGCGAATAACCTCCTGATAAGTTCGACCGATATCGTGAGGGTCGATAGGCAGATACGCCACATCCCAGGCATCATTATCACCCCGAAGTGCAAGACATTTGTTAATCGCATCTTGATGACTCCCCGAAAATGCAGTGAACACTAATTCACCGGCATAAGGATGACGAGGGTGAACCGGCAGCTGTGTGCAGTCTCTAACCGTGGCAATGATCGCATCCATATTGTCGAACTTAAGCTCTGGATCGACACCCTGACTATAGAGATTCATCGCCATAGTAACGATATCCATATTGCCTGTGCGTTCACCGTTGCCCATTAAAGTCCCCTCAACACGATCGGCACCCGCCATAACACCGAGTTCTCCAGCGGCCACCGCACAACCGCGATCGTTGTGCGTATGAAGTGAAATGAGTATCGAATCACGGTTAGCCACGTTATCGCAAAACCATTCGATCTGATCGGCATAAATATTGGGCGTGCTCATCTCAACCGTAGCAGGGAGGTTAATAATCACCGGATGTTCTGGTGTGGGATTGAACACTTGGTTAACCGCATCACAAATTTCAACGGCAAAATCGAGTTCAGTACCGGTAAAACTCTCGGGGCTGTACTCAAAGGTCCACTCTGTCTCTGGGTGGCGATCAGCCTCGGCCTTCACTAGCCTGGCGCCCTGAACCGCAATTTCGATAATACCCGCCCTATCAAGCTTAAAAACGTCTCGGCGTTGAACGACCGATGTCGAATTATAAAAGTGCACTACAGCACGCTTAACCCCGCTTAAAGCTTCGAAAGTTTTAGTAATAAGCTCTGCTCGCGCCTGAACTAGCACTTGAACAGTCACATCATCGGGAATCCGCCCTTCAGTAATCAGCTTCCTCAAAAAATCAAAATCGTGACTCGATGCTGAAGGGAATCCAACCTCAATCGTTTTGAACCCAATGTCTAAGAGCTGCTCCCAAAGGCGCAGCTTCTGTTGTGCATTCATGGGTTCTACCAGAGCCTGATTACCGTCGCGTAGATCGACAGAACACCATTGAGGCGCACGATCAATAACACGATCCGGCCAGCGCCGATCCGCCTTGGGTACGGGCGCGAAAGGGCGGTACTTACAGGCATCAAAATTCGAGGACAGGTTAGGTTTCATGGCATCAGCATCTCTGAGTAAACTGCGCCTATTGTAACGCGGCACAAGGAGGTTTTTTGACCAATTAAACCAGTAAATTGACCTATATTTGCGATTATTAGTATGATAATTCTAGATTTTTAGCGGAAAGCTCTAAAATGGCGGGAATTGAAATTGACCGAATCGACCTGAAAATTCTCGATTCATTACAACGAAACGCGGGCCTTAGCAATCTAGAACTCGCTGAGCGCGTAGGGCTGACCCCGACACCCTGTGCTCGTCGCGTAAAGCGCTTAGAGGCTAACGGGATCATCCTTGAGCGCATTACTTTGCTGGATCAATCAAAACTGGGGCTGGCTCTGACTGCCCATATCGGCATTACCATGGATGAGCATACGCCCGAAAGATTCGCAGCCTTCGAGGAGGCGGTCACCCAGTATCCGGAAGTTATGGAATGCTGTGTGGTCACGGGACAAAGTGCTGACTACCTAATTAAGGCCGTCGTCGCCGACATGGTTCACTATGAACAATTCCTGTTAGGAAAGCTGACAAGGATCCCTGGGGTTTCGGGGGTCCACTCGAGCTTTGAACTCAGAAAAGTAGTGACCCATGCTGCACTGCCGCTGAATCACAGCGGCCAGTAAATCGACATCAGATTAAGACTTTTTGGCGAGCTCTTGTTGTACTAGAAAATCAGCTATCTTTAGCATATTTGCCTGACTCCCCGCTTTACGCGCTTCGATCAGATACTTACCGTTCACTAAAACCGACGGAGTGCCTGAGATTTTGGCGGATCGCGCTCGAGCTTCGGCTTGACTCACTTGGCTATTAACTCCAAAAGAGTCAAAGGCTCGATCGAAGTCGTCAGCGGCAATGCCATTGGCAACAAACAGTTCTCGAATGGCCCCTTTCGAGCCCAGGCGATTTCTTTCCACGTGCATGGCTTTGAAAATGGCATCATGCATCGGATCAAGCACACCCAAAGTCTCAGCTGTAAAATACGCCTTCGCGTGTAATTTCATGCCGTCATTCCAGGCGGCGGGTGAAGGCTGTAAGCGCGAACCCTCGGGCAACGACTGCTTCCATACCTGGAGCATCGGCTCGAAGGTATAACAGTGACCGCAGCCGTACCAAAAGAACTCTGTAACAATAACCTGGTCCGTGGGCCCAACTCGCACAGCAGGACTCACGACGGTGTAATGTTCGCCTTCCTGCCAAGCAGTCTCTGCCAAAGCCATAGCAGGTAAAGCAAGCCAAGTGACAATAGCCACCAAAATGCTACGTCGGATTGTCATCATAACCTTCTCCACTATCTTGCTGGGCCGCTACTTGGATATTCATCATTGCGTCACCAACTCAGGCCGAATGCGCGCTGATGTGAGTTCTTAGACCCGCTTACCGGTCTGAGGTTCACCATGCCGTTCAACGAAGTCCCGCAGCGTAGCTCGCCACCGCTTCGATTTCCTTATCGCTTAGCTCAAAGGCAGTGGTGCGCATAATTTTGCTGTCGCCGTCATTGGTCCGTCCTGCAGGGTCTTCATAGCCTGTTCGAAACATTTTCAGCTGTGCCGCAATGTAGTCTGGATGCTGCCCCGCGAGACCCGGAAACCCACCCGGCCCATTGCCCTTGCCAGAGGGACTGTGGCAGCCAGAACAAGCCGCAACCTTACGCTCCATAATGCCAGACATATAAACCTTTCGACCCAGCTCCATTAAATCGGCATCAGCGAGCTCGGGAGTACGAATTTGTTGGTCATAAAATGCTGCAATATCGGCGAGGTCTTGGTCAGACATATTGTCTACCTGCCCCGCCATCGCGGCAACAACACGACGACCATCGCGAATGTCCTTCATTTGCTTAAGCAGATACTTATCGCCCAAGCCTGCAAGTTTGGGGAAGTTAGGCACCACACTGTTGCCGTCTGCGCCGTGGCAAGCGCCACACGTGACGGCCTTGGCTTCTCCTGCCGCCGCATCGCCCTCCAACAGATTTCCAGCATGAACCAACGAAGTCACCAGCACTAAGGCTGCCGTTGTGATTGTTTTAATCATAATTCGCTTCCCCTATGGGGTTCCTATATCTAAGTTATGACTCGCCTGAAGCCATGTAGCTGATGAGTTCCTGATATTCTTCATCGGTGCAATCAGAACAAAGGCCCGTGGGCGGCATCGCATTAAGTCCCTTCTTTACCGACTCCATTAAAACACTCATGCCTTTGGCAAGGCGTGGCTCCCACGCCCTTGCGTCCCCTGTCTTTGGTGCTCCAGCTGCGCCAGAGGCATGACACATGGCACAGGATCTTCCATACTTGTCCATGTCCGGTGCTGCGAAAGCCGGCATCACTGATACTGTCACCATGAAAGTGACGAGTTTTAAAATTTGCCGCAGTGGCCCAACCATTACCATAACCAATCCTCATTATGCGCCGCGGAGACTAAAGAGCACCACTATCGCTTTTACACACCTTTTGGGCTTCGCCCTTTAAATCCGGCGTGGCATTATAGACAATCACCTCTCCGGACAAAAGCCAATCATGGCCCCTGATTCGACCACCCAAAATCCATTGCCAAATATCGATTTTCGCATTGCAACTTTCCTGCAAAGCGCGAGTAACCTTGGCAATGCACCCTCTGACACAGGCTCTGAGGTTGCCTTTGCCGGGCGCTCCAATGCCGGGAAATCAAGTGCTATTAACACCCTCACGGCAAACCGTAAGCTGGCGCGAACAAGCCGAACCCCCGGGCGCACGCAATTAATCAACTTTTTTTCACTCAGCGATAGCCAGAGGCTGGTCGACTTACCCGGCTATGGCTACGCGAAGGTTCCCCTCAAGATGAAGCAAGAATGGAATCGGCACATGGCCAACTACCTCCAAAAGCGCCAAAGCCTCCGTGGGCTCATCTTGCTTATGGATATTCGACACCCACTGACTGACGCCGACGAGCAAATGATTGGCTGGGCTGCGACTGCGCAAATGCCGATTCACGCTTTACTGACCAAAGCCGACAAGCTTAAACGTGGTCCAGCAAAAGCCACCCTTCTCAGCGTTCAAGGGCGGCTTTCAGAATTTGGCGATTTAGCCAGCGTGCAGTTGTTCTCATCACTTAAGGGCGATGGCTTGCCGGCACTTCGCACTAAGCTGAAAACCTGGTTAACCGATGACTCGGTTTTTGATGAGCCTAGCCTACCGGAGGATCAGTGAGCCTCATCCCAATTTTTACCCACACCAGCTTCAACCAGCAAAGGTACGTCAAGGGAGGCAACATCAGCCATTAACCCCGGTATCGCTGCGGTGAGTGTATCGACAGCGTCATCTGCAACCTCAAACACCAACTCATCGTGTACCTGCATAATCATCAACGCATCGATACCCGCTTGAGACAGCCAATCATCGACTGCGATCATCGCCAATTTAATGATATCAGCCGCAGTACCCTGCATAGGAGCATTGATGGCGGTGCGCTCGGCCGCCATCTGCCGTTGCTTATTACGGGCGTTAATTTCGGGCAAATACAGCCGGCGACCAAACAAGGTCTCGACGTAGCCTTGGCTATGGGCGAGCTCCCGGGTCTGAGTCATGTAATCAGCCACACCCGGATAACGCTCAAAGTAACGATCGATATACGACTGAGCCTCGTGACGACCCAGGCGCAGTTGTCGTGCGAGACCGAAAGCTGACATACCGTAAATCAGACCGAAATTAATCGCTTTAGCCTCGCGCCTTTGATCGGTGGACACGTCCTCGAGGGACACACCAAAAACCTCTGCCGCGGTTGCACTATGTACATCGAGGTTAGCGCCAAATGCACCAAGTAAACCTTTATCCTGAGATAAATGAGCCATAATTCTCAGCTCAATTTGTGAGTAATCTGCAGCAACAATACTTCGCCCCGTCGGCGCACAAAAAGCCTGCCGAATACGGCGGCCCTCCTCAGTTCGAATAGGAATATTTTGTAAGTTGGGATCAGAAGATGACAAGCGACCGGTGGCTGTAACGGCCTGATGGTAGGACGTGTGCACGCGACCCGTATCCGGATCAATCATTTCAGGCAGTCGATCGGTGTAGGTCGATCGTAGCTTAGATAGACTGCGATACTCCATCAATACAGCCGGCAGTGGGTAATCTAGCGCCAATTCGGCAAGCACTTCCTCTGCTGTAGATGGCGCTCCCTTAGGAGTTTTTTTCAACACGGGTAAATCAAGTTTCTGAAACAGTATCTCCCCCAGCTGCTTGGGTGAACCAAGGTTGAAGGCCTGACCCGCAAGGTCATGGGCGTTCTGTTCAAGGGTTGCCATGCGCCCACCCAGCTCATGGCTCTGATCAGCCAGAAGCTGCCGATCTACCCGGGCACCATTACGCTCAATGCGTGACAAAATAGGTACCAGTGGCAACTCAATATTGCGATAGAGCGTGCCCAGGCGAGCTTCACTCTCCAGCTTTGGCCACAGCATCTCATGCAACTTTAAAGTAACCGCCGCATCTTCAGCGGCGTAGGGAGCAGCCTGCTCAATGGCGACCGCGTTAAAGGTAATTTGTTTGGCACCCTTGCCAGCGACATCCTCAAAATGCGTGGTTTTCTCTCCCAAATATTTTAGCGCCAGCGTATCCATATCGTGGCGACTCCCCGTGGCATCCAACACGTAGGATTCCAACATGGAATCATGGGCAATGCCGCGAAGAGCAATGTCATAATTGGCGAGAACGTTGGCGTCGTACTTAAGATTTTGGCCCACCTTTAGCCGCTCGGGGTCTTCCAATAAAGGCTTTAATCGCGCCAGCACCGCATCCCGATCTAATTGTTCAGGGGCACCGGGATAGTCATGGGCTAAAGGTATATAGGCCGCTCTGTCTGTCGCAACGGCAAGTGCCACTCCCACAATTTCAGCCTGCATGTAGTTCAGGCTGGTGGTCTCTGTGTCAAAAGCAAATAAGGGCGCCGCTGTAATCGCCTCCATCCATTCGTCCAGCTGCGACGCCGCCAGGACGGTAATCACCTCGAGTGGCGGTGCCGCCGGCTCAATGGGTGCTACTTCGTTAGCCGAGTCCATGTCACCGTCGGTCAACGCTTCAGATAGCCAACCCTTAAACTCAAGCTCTTTGTACCAATGGGTCAGTGCCGTTGCATCAGGTGCTTTGGCCAATAAATCATCGGCGGAAAGCGCTAGCTCACAGTCGGTCTTGATGGTGGCAAGCCGATAAGACAAATCTGCAGACTCGCGGTGTTCAGCAAGACGCGCTCCTAACTTTTGCGCCCCGCGCACAGGCAGTTCCGCAACCCGAGGCAAATCTCCATAAATAGCCTCCAAACCGCCTAAATTTTGTAGCAAAGCCAGCGCCGTCTTCTCGCCCACACCCGGTACGCCCGGAATGTTGTCTACCTTGTCCCCCTGCAGCGCGAGCAAATCAATAATAAGCTCAGGTGGCACACCAAACTTTTCAACAACACCCCTATGGTCCATAGTGGTATTGGTCATGGTGTTAATCAACGTTACGTGGTCTCCCACGAGTTGCGCCATGTCCTTATCACCGGTTGAAATTAATACCGACTGCTGACGCGCTGCTGCTTGCACGGCTAGGGTGCCAATTACATCATCGGCTTCAACGCCGCTGATACAAACCAAAGGCAAGCCCATCGCTCGAATCATCGCGTGAATCGGCTCTATCTGCTCGCGTAATTCTTCAGGCATGGGAGGACGATTAGCTTTGTACTCGGCGTAAATTTCGTTGCGAAACGTCGGGCCTTTTGCATCGAAGACCACAACCACCTGGTCACCCGGATAGTCGGCGACGAGCCTTCGAACCATGCCAACGACACCTTTTGCCGCTCCCGTGTTTAATCCCTTAGAGTTCGTTAATGGCGGCAGGGCGTGATACGCACGAAACAGATAAGAAGAACCGTCAATTAAAATGAGTGCACCACTCATGATCTCAATCCTCCCACAGGTAACGCGCTGAACGATAGGTGACCTTGACCTTAGCTAGATCCAGCGGCGCCTTGAAAAAACCATGGTAGTCCCCCATCGGGTTGACCAACACCACGTTGGCGCTGTGATCCAGCTCATAGCTGCCATCGGGAGCCGTTACCTTTCTAAAAGGGGCGTTAAAGCTTCTCGCGAAGCTGAGAACCTTAATAAAGTCTCCGGTCACGCCAACAAATGTAGGGTCAAAATACGGAACGTAAGCGGCCAAAACGTCCGGCGTATCCCTAGCCGGGTCGACCGTTACCATAACAACTTGGGTATCGGCTGCTTCTGTGGTTTCCAGCTCTCTCTTGAGTTTCGCCAAGAACGACAATGTCGTAGGACAAATGTCGGGACAGTGGGTGAAGCCAAAAAACAGCATTGTCCAATGGCCTTTGAAATTTTCCTTGGTAAAGGCTGCCCCGTCTTGATCAACCAGTGCAAAGCCGCCAGGGTCTCTTGGTGTATCAAAAACATACAACCCATTAATTTGCATTTCAGTGAGTGTCATGACTCTCGGCTGTTGAATCCGATTAACGAAGCTCAACAAAATGACTGCGATGAATAACAAGATTCCCGCAACTGTTAACCAAACCCGGGTTTTTGTAGCCAATGCCAAAATAGGTGACTCCGCTGTTATTACCCGACTAAAACAATAAGCCCAGTAGCCAATGATCAACCAACATGATGATAAACAACGCCAGAAGATAGGTAATCGAATACTTAAAGGTTTTCATGGGCGCATGGACGTTTTGACCACGGATGATCTCGATGGACCAATACAAAAAAACAACGCCTAGGCCTACCGCTCCCACCAAATAAATTGGACCGCTCATGTGGGTCGCAAAAGGCATAAGGGTGATCAAAAACATAATAATGGTGTAGAGCAAAATATGCAGTGCGGTAAAGCCCACACCGTGGGTCACCGGCAACATGGGAATACCGACAGTGGCGTACTCCTCGCGTCGATGTATGGCCAGCGCCCAGAAATGCGGTGGAGTCCACGCAAAAATAATCAAAACCAACAGCAGTGCATGACCATGAATCTCCCCGGTCACTGCCGTCCAACCCAGCAGCGGTGGCGCGGCACCCGCTAAACCCCCGATGACAATATTTTGAGGCGTCGCTCGCTTTAAAAACATGGTGTAGATGAAGGCGTAACCAATGAGACTGGCCACGGTCAACACGGCGGTTAACACATTCACCCAAACAACCAGCACCCAAACCCCAAGCAAGGCTAGTGCTGTGGCAAACAGGATAGCGTCTCGCTGTGTAATGCGCCCCGTTGCGATAGGACGCGACTGAGTTCTTGCCATTTGCTGATCAATCCGTTCATCAACAATATGATTAATCGCTGCCGCTGCACCCGCGCACAGTGCAATACCAAGATTACCGAGCACCAGAGGCTGCCAGGGCACCCAGCCCGGTACCGCCATGCACATCCCAATCAGTGCCGTTACGATCATTAGCGCAACCACCCGAGGCTTAGTCAGCTCGAGATAGTCCTGCCACAGTGGAGTCATTGGGACCGTTGATTCAGACATCATCAACCTCCCGAATTTTTGAGTAGAAATTTGAGATCCGCGATCACAGCCTTGTAACCCAGATCATCCTGAAAGTGCATCATTATCCATCCGGCGGGGTCAACCAGATACCAGCCACCGTCTTGGTCCGAGCCCGACTTGGGGGTCAACTCTGAAAAAAGTTCTTTAAAAACGACCGGCGTTGTCTCTAATGCAACCATGCCTGCATGCCCAGCAGCAAGGTATTCCTGTACCGTTCCGGATTCAAAGTTGGCGGGCCACCCCTCAGGTTTTAACTCAGGAGCAACCATGAATAGGCTAGCGCTGGCATGATCTGCAATGAATACGCGGCGCACGCGGTTAAACTCGCGACCTAAAGCGATGTGAATCTGGCGGGTAAACCAAATACGGCGCTCGCAGGCAGCATCACAGGTTGCCCCTGCACTGGCCACAACTAACGTCCAGCGCGGCTCAAGGTCGTCCCAGCGAAAAGGCCGGCCGGCATCATCGGCAAATGCGACGGGCTGAACCTCACGAGGGGGTGCTATTAACGTGCCATTATTGGCTGTACCGATAGCTCCAACGAGGTTTAAATCGCCCTGCACCACAAAGTACCAAAGCCAGGAAGCCGCGAGCATCATGGTCAACGGAATACCGGCAATGAGCAGCAGAACAGCGCGACCCTGCCCCGGAGCTTCAGACTGTGATGACATAGTGTTTCCTCAGGATGAAGCGCGGGCCTTACCGCCACGCAATAAGCTAAGCACGTTGGAGCTACGCAAAATAAAGGCGAGCAGTAAAACCACCGCCATGGTAAACCATTGAACGGCATAACCCGTGTGCTTTTCGGGGGATTGATTCACAATCGTCCAATTTGCAGACAACGCTAGCGGATCTTCTGGGGCGATGCGCACAAGCACCGGCAAAACTGGCTCCCCAAGCAGCTGCGAAAGTGACGGCGCAAGGCCGGCTGCATCGTAGGCCTGTATCACCTCGGGTAGCTCTGTAGGCAAGCTTTGGGCTTCCAACAAATAAGCCGAGCGAGTCGGGATATAAACTCGACCCGCAAGACGCACCTCACCACCCACCAGCTCCGGTTTGGGTATGCTGCGGCGAGCCGAATCTCCGCTGATCCAACCCAAATTAACTGGAATACGCCCTTCTTCGGTGGCGATCAGTACGACGACCTCATACCCAAAGCGACCATTATTAATTCGATTATCAACCAGGAAATAATCTTGGGGGTCCAAATACCCCGCCACCGTCACCTTGCGATCAGCCAACTCACTCCACTTTGACTGGGAGGCCACCGGCAACCCTAAGGGCGAAAACAGCTGGCTGTGGGAGAGTGCTACCATGTCGAGGCGCTGTGCGTTGCGAAGCCCCAGCAACCGCTTTTCTTCAGCGCGGTCTAACTGCCAAAAACCAAGGTAAAGCAATCCGGGAAACAGCAACAACGTAAAAACAGTTAAGCGCCATTCGAACAAGAGCTCCAATGGTCCTAAAACAATGCGATATAAGCGAGCGGTCACGACCGTTCAATACCCAGAGGACGTAACGGTGCTTAAAATATTAATTATCTTACTCATGCTGGCATTAGTCATTAGTCTGGGTTCCGGACTGTATTTTCTAATGGTAGACCAAGGAAATCTTGAGAAAAAACGTTTATTCACGTCACTGGGCATTCGCTTGGGGTTGGCGACTGCCCTAATCACCACGATTATATTTGGTGTTGCCACAGGCCAACTGGGTAACAAAAACCCTTGGGATGCTGGCACGATTGAGCGGGATGAACAACAAAGTGAGCGTTAAGCCGGCAATCGCTGGTGCGCCGCTTACCGCTCAGTATTGGACTCAGCGCTGTTACAAAATATAGACGAACAGGAAGAGAAAAACCCAGACCACGTCGACAAAGTGCCAATACCAGCTGGAAGCTTCAAAGCCAAAATGGTCGGACGCGGTGAAATGATGACCCCTGACCGAGCGTAATAGCTGTATCAACAGCATGGTCATACCCATGAATACGTGAAAACCATGGAAGCCCGTCAGCATAAAGAACGTCGATCCATAAATGCCTGAATTCAAAGTAAGCCCGTAAAGCGCGTAAGCTTCGTAATACTCGGCGGCCTGCAAACCGACAAAGATAATGCCGAGTGCCACGGTAATACCCAACCAAAGATTAAACTTGCTGCGCTGATCTTTTAACAATGCTGTGTGAGCGATATGCACGGTGAAACTTGATGATAAAAGAATTATCGTGTTCCACATTGGCAGCCATTGGTACCAATGGTGTGCATCGGCAAAGCTCATGCTGCGTTCCTGTGTCAGGAAAGCGCCGTTATTTGCAATTGGCTGGATATCAGTACCCCCTACCGCCTCTTGAGGCGTGATTGTAGGTGGCCATGAAAATTCAAAGCCGGGCCAAAGTAGACCATTCATGCGTCCACCCTCACCCTCCCCCGCAAGCCAAGGGCCGGCGAGTTGACGCACATAAAAAAGTGTCCCGAAGAAAGCAAAAAAGAACATCACTTCAGAGAAAATAAACCAAAACATACCCAATACGTAGCTGTGGTTCAGCTGGGCACTATTCATACCCTGCATATTTTCTCGAATCGTGGTTCGAAACCAACTCGCTAACGTATAAATAAAGAACGCCAGCCCAGCGGCCAGAACCCATTTGGCATTCCCAGACTCATGGGCTTCACCGAAAGTCATGTCATTAAGGAGCAGGCCCGCTCCAAAAACAGTCAGTATTAACCCGACCGTTGCACGAACAGCTAAACTCGAGCTGTCGGGCACATGGTATTTCTCGTACCCGGCGGGTGCATGTTCAGTGGCTGCCATGTTCGTTCTCCATCGTTCCGCTCATTTAGGGTGAGTCGGGTTTAGCGGGCGGCGATAGTACCAGTACCGCCGGCCATTGTTGTGACATCAAAGAGTGTATAAGACAGCGTAATCGTACGAATGTCTTTAGGAAGATCCTGATCCACGACAAATTGCAGCGGCATCTCGGTAGAGGCCATACCGTCGAGGGGTTGCTGATTAAAACAAAAACACTCAGTTTTATGAAAATAACCCGCTGCGCGGGAAGGCGTTACGCTGGGGATGGCCTGAGCAATCATAGGCAGATTGGTCGGATTCTCAGCATAAAAAATAGTATCTGTGGCAGCACCAGGGTGCACCGTAAGCTGCGTCACCTGAGGGCGAAACCCCCAAGGCATACCGTCGTTATTGGTGGCTATAAACTGAATCTTCACCTCACGGCTTGTGTCAACGGCAGCAGGCACAGCGGTGTATGCCGTGTTTGAAGTTTTTCCGTTAATACCTAAGGCATCACAAAGCACGTCATAAAGCGGCACCATCACCACAAACACAAAAGCAAACATGGCGCAGGCAACCACCGCTAATTTTATTGCGGTGTCTGCGCCAGGATTTCGATTTAGCCTTAGCACTGGTGCAATCCCGACTAACCGTGTGCCGGACTGGCTTCGATCTGGGGCGGCACTTCAAAGGTGTGGTACGGCGGCGGCGTGGGCAGCGTCCACTCAAGCCCTTCAGCACCATCCCAAACCTGCTCATCAGACACCCTTTCGCCCGCTACAATCGTCGCAATAACGTTATAGAGGAACAGTATTTGACTGGCGCCGTACACAAACGCACCAATCGAGGACATCATGTTGAAGTCAGCAAATTGCAGGGCATAGTCCGGTACCCGGCGTGGCATGCCCGCCAACCCTACGAAGTGCTGTGGGAAAAAGGTGACGTTAAAGCCAACAAAGCTGATCCAGAAATGCACCTTGCCCATGGTCTCGTTGTACATACGGCCGGTCCACTTGGGCAACCAGAAATAGACCGCTGAGGTCATGGAAAATACCGCTCCCGCCACCATCACGTAGTGGAAATGCGCCACTACGAAATAAGTGTCGTGATATTGGAAGTCAGCCGGTGCGATGGACAGCATCAACCCGGTGAAGCCGCCAATAGTAAACAGCACTAAAAATCCGATTGAAAACAGCATAGGTGTTTCAAAGGACAGGGCTCCTCGCCACATCGTACTCACCCAGTTGAATACCTTTACGCCAGTCGGCACAGCGATCAACATGGTGGCGTACATAAAGAACAGCTCACCCGCAACCGGCATGCCCACGGTGTACATATGGTGGGCCCAAACGACGAAGGAGAGAATCGCGATAGCCGCCGTGGCGTATACCATTGAGGCGTATCCAAACAATGGCTTGCGAGAGAAGGCCGGGATGACCTGAGAGACCACGCCAAAAGCAGGCAGGATAATGATGTACACCTCAGGGTGCCCAAAGAACCAAAAAATGTGCTGAAACAATACGGGGTCACCGCCACCAGCAGCAGAAAAGAAACTGGTGCCAAAGTGAATGTCCATGAGCATCATTGTTACCGCACCGGCCAATACTGGCATCACGGCTACCAGCAAAAATGCTGTGATAAACCAGGTCCATACGAACAAAGGCATCTTCATGTAAGTCATGCCCGGGGCGCGCATATTCATAATCGTGGCGATGATATTGATCGATCCCATAATCGATGAAACACCAAGAACGTGAATTGAAAAGATAAAGAACGTGACTGAAGGCGCTGCATAGGTTGTAGACAATGGCGCATAGAACGTCCAACCAAATGCCGGTGCCCCACCCTCCATAAACAACGTCGACGCAAGCATCAAAAACCCTGGAGGCAGAATCCAGAAGCTCCAGTTGTTCATGCGAGGTAGCGCCATATCTGGAGCGCCAATCATCATTGGGATCAGCCAGTTAGCGAGCCCCACAAAGGACGGCATAATGGCCCCAAATACCATAACGAGACCGTGGAGCGTGGTCATTTGATTAAAAAAGCCTGGCTCTACCAGCTGCATACCGGGCTGGAACAATTCCGCCCGAATAATCATGGCGAAGGTGCCGCCTAAAATAAACATCGCAAAGGAGAACCACAGGTACATCGTGCCGATGTCCTTGTGGTTGGTGGTAAATAGCCAACGTGACAAACCCTTAGCTGGGCCGTGATGATGATCACCCATCGTTATATCTCCCCTTAACCTTGCTTGTGTAGCGCGACGTCAGATGGCTGCACCACGTCACCTGTATTGTTGCCAAAAGCATTACGCTGATAAGTGATGACAGCCGCCATTTCAACATCTGTCAATTGTGCACCAAACGCTTGCATGGCGGTGCCAGCGACACCTTTGATACCCACATCAAGATGCACGCCAATATCGCCCATGGCTATTGAACTACCCGAAATCGCCTTACCCACACCGCCTTCACCTTGCGCACCATGACAGGCCAAACACTGGGTCTGATAAACCGCCTCACCCTCTGACATAAGCGCGTCGAGACTCAAATCTACCGACGATGCAGCCACTTGGGCAGCCTTGTCGGCGCGCTTAGCTGACATCCAGCCCTGAAACTCATCCTGAGTTACCGCGTGAACAACAATCGGCATAAAGCCATGGTAGGAGCCACAGAGCTCTGTACATTGACCCCGGTAAATACCTTCCTGATCAACCTTGGACCATGCTTCGTTAATGAACCCGGGAATCGCATCACGTTTCACCGCAATTTCAGGCACCCACCAGGAATGAATCACGTCATTGGCAGTGATGAGAAAGCGAACTTTGGTATCAATAGGAATCACCAGGGGCTCATCTACCTCCAGCAGGTAATGCTCGCCTTTCGCCTCAGAGTTATAAATTTCTTCTTGGGGAGTGGCCAGATTGGAAAAGAACGAAACATTCTCTCCCTCAGCATTAAGGTATTCGTAACGCCACTTCCACTGATGCCCGGTTACCAGAATATCGAGTTCAGCATCGTCATTGTCATAGACTTCCAACAGTGTCGAAGTCGCAGGGACAGCCATGCCAATGAGAATAAGAAAGGGCACGACAGTCCAGGCGATTTCAACCTTAGTGCTTTCATGAAACTGTGAGGGTTCGAATCCTTTGGATTTGCGGTGGTATACGATGGAATACAGCATCACCCCAAACACGCCAATGCCGATCACAATGCAGATGATCATAATCAGCATATGGAGATCATAAATTTCGGCGCCCACTCTGGTAACACCAGGAGACATATTCACCTGGTTCTGCGCCAGGACCGACATAGGTAGCGCTGAAAGTGCAGCCCCAGCAGTCATTAAGCTCTTCTTGATCGACATCACAGCCTCTCCACAATGACGCAGGGGCTGGCGCCGATAGTGTTTTCTGATCGCACAAAGCTGCCACCACGCTAAGCGTGGGCGGTTTGAAACGACCAGTGTTCCCCCAAATCTGTTCAGATACCCCAAGTCGTACTGGGGCATTCTCACTATGGCCTAATTAAGCCGTTTGGCCAAAGCGCCGCGAATTATAAACCAATGATGGGATAAACGCAGCGTAAGCGGTGTTTTTCACCATCATTCAGATGAATAACCTCTCATAGTAAATCAAAGACGCTTATATTGTGTGGCTCAATAGCATCAACCACTATATGTTGATTTTGGGCCTTACCATCGCGACCCATTTAGACATACCCGCACCTACGAGTTGTCTTTTGTGTCGATAAGCCGCACAACATCTGAAGGTGTTTCGACTCGCCGCGCCGAAGGTCTAGACACTCGCGTCGATAAAGGCGCCGGTGTGTCACCCGGTCGCTCATCAGAAAAGCCGCAGTCGATACATGTTCTCGTCACACCATCACCACTGACAACAATTCGGTCCATAACGCCGCAACGAGGACAGACGGCGCCAGCAATAAAACGCCTAGGCTGGGGTGTTTCCTTTTCAGTCATGGCTAAGGTTTCCGAATTTAATGTTTAATAGTGAGCATCTTCCCCAGTATTCTAAAAGACTTTCGAGGCACCCAATATGCGAACGGTTTCTTATCGAGCAGAAGACAATATCAGAAACTGGTGTGGAACCCAGCCAAGCATTGGTGCGCGGGTCATGGTGGACCCAAGTGCCGTTGTGCTCGGTGACATTGCGTTGGGAGATGACGTGAGTATTTGGGGTAATTGCTCAATACGTGCGGATATGCACCGTATCCGCATCGGTCATAGCACCAATATTCAGGACAACTCAGTGCTCCACATTACCCATGCCGGAGACTTCAACCCCGACGGATATCCCCTGATCATTGGCAATCAGGTGACTGTGGGCCATAGGGCTGTACTGCATGGCTGTACCCTTGGCGATCGCGTTTTAGTGGGCATGGGAGCGATAGTGATGGACGGCGCTATCGTGGCCGATGAAGTCATGATCGCTGGGGGTGCACTGGTTACTCCAGGCAAACAATTAACAAGTGGTTGGCTCTATGGCGGCAGCCCTGCGAAACCGATGCGTGAAATCACCGACAAAGAACGCAATTTCCTCGCCTACAGTGCAGAGAATTACTCACGACTCAAGCAGCAGTACCTTGACGACAGCCCAAACGCGTAATTAGCCCGCCACCAACCCATGACGTAATGTGCTAATCACGGTCTCCGTGCCAGGGCGCTGGCCTCGCCAAAGGAAATAACTTTCAGCAGCTTGCTCAACCAGCATGCCCAAGCCGTCGGAAATCGCCCACGCCGCCTGTGCCGCCGACCACCGCATAAAAGCCGTAGGCTCAGCTGCATAAACAAGATCGTAACAACAGCATTTGGGTGCCAGCTGAATATCAGGCAAATCAGGCATTTCATCGTCCAAGCTGGCGCTGGTTCCGTTAATAACCAAGTCGAAAACACCCCCTGCTGCGGCCTCAAAGCCGCCGCTTACAATAGGCATTTCGGTGCTGGAAAATTTCTCGGCTAATTCAGCTGCCCGGTCAGCCGTTCTATTGACGATCGTCAATGACCCGGGTCGCTCACTCAACAGCGGATGAACAATTCCCCGGACCGCTCCACCAGCACCAATGATTAATGTTCGACGTCCCTGGAGCTGCCAGCCTAGGTTTGCCGCCATGTCTCTAATCATGCCAACCCCATCGGTGTTTGCCGCATGCAGCCCACCCTCGGGTTGGGGTATCAAACAGTTAGAGGCACCAGCGAGCTGCGCGGCAGTACTGGCCGTATCCGCCAACGCAAAGGCCCGCTCTTTAAATGGGACCGTGATATTAAGGCCGCCGCCACCGCGCTGAAAAAACCCACGGACTTTTTCTTCAAACTGTGTGTGTTCCACACGCACAGCTCGGTAACTCAAAGACTCTTCAAGCTGTTCAGCAAAAGCTTTGTGAATAGCCGGGGATTTTGAGTGCTTAATCGGGTTACCGAAAACAGCGTAGCGGGTTTGGGATTTATTCAAGAAGGCGCTCCGCTTTTTGCAGCAGACAGCCAATCCCGAGGCACTAAAAAGTAATCGGTTAAATCAGCTTCAGGGCTGCCTGGCTTGGCTTTGTGTCCATACTCCCACCGCACCAACGGCGGTAGCGACATCAAGATTGACTCTGTACGGCCATTTGACTGAAGACCAAACAACGTCCCACGATCGTAAACCAAATTAAATTCAACGTAGCGGCCCCGACGGTACAACTGCCACTGGCGCTCGCGTTCCCCCCAAATATCATCCTTTCTGCGCTCAACAATAGGCACATAGCCCTGAAGAAAATGATCGCCAACGCTGCGCATAAAGGAGAAGGTCTTATCAAAACCCCATTCATTGAGATCATCGAAAAACAGCCCGCCCACACCACGGGGCTCATTGCGGTGTTTCAAATGAAAGTATTCATCGCACCATGTTTTGTATTTCGAATAAACCTCAGAACCAAAAGGTTCACAAGCAGACGCCGCTGTTTGGTGCCAATGAACGGCATCATCAAAAAACCCATAATAGGGCGTTAAGTCAAAGCCACCCCCCATCCACCAAATCGGTTCTTTGCCCGGCTGCTCAGCAACAAAAAGACGCACATTGGCATGGGCGGTCGGCACGTAGGGGTTATTCGGGTGAATCACCAAGGACACACCCATCGCCTGAAAACTGCGGCCGGCCAATTGGGGGCGAACAGCTGTAGCTGACCCGGGCAAGCTATCGCCTCTTACATGCGAAAAATTAACCCCCGCCTTTTCAAATACAGTCCCTTGGGCAAGGACACGACTCACGCCCCCGCCACCTTCCGGGCGCTCCCACGACTCTTCTTCAAATACCCCCGAGCCATCAATCGCCGTCAATCGGTCACAAATACTTTTTTGCAGACTTCTCAGATACTGCTCAACCGCATTGATGTCCATACCTTCCCCGCTTGTCCTTAGGTGTACCGATTAAAGGTGATTTCCGCTGATTTAAGCGCGCAAAATCTCACCCGTACCCACTCTTCGTATTGTTGATGGCGTGGCCCCAAGATCAACGTTACCTGGCGCACGGACCAAACCCCGGCCAAAATAACGCACTACCTGAAAGCTATGACGCGCCGGTTGTGCGCCAGCTGGGTTGGCAGAGGTGGAAACCAAAGGTCGGCCCAATCGATAGCTTAATGCGGCCAGTGCTGGCGCTTGGGTCACGCGAATAGCTATTTCAGGACTTCCGCCGGTAATCCAGTCTGGATACAACCCCCGATTAGGCACCAGCCATGTATTAGGGCCTGGCCAACTGAGCTCCAATTCATTGCGCTGTGCTGGGGCTAAAGGCAGTAAAAGAGGACCCAGCATTGCACTAGATGCCGCCACAATAATCAAACCCTTCGAGACAGGGCGATTCTTCATAGCCAACAACTGCAATACCGCGTCCTCTGATAGCGGATCGCAAGTTAAGCCCCAAACCGCTTCAGCCGGGCAGGCGACAACGCCCTCTTGCTCCACCTGTCGAACCACTTCATTCATGCGCTGCGCTGGTAATTTCACGGATGCCTCACCGCTCTCAAACCCGCAGAAGTCTGCTCTACAAAGCCCTGAAGCTCAAGTTGTGTCGCGAGTAAAAGTAACTCTCTAGAAGAACACTGAAGTGCTGCGGCAACAGATGGGAAATCATGTTCACCATCACCTAGCAGGGTTAAAAGTTGGCGCTCTGCCGGTTTTAATGCTTTTAAACACGCTGTTTGATCAGCATTTGGCCGATGCACAGCTGCTTCAGACGCGAGTTGTGCCCACCCCAGCAAATGAATTCCTAGGTGCTGAATAACTGCAAGCGGTGACTCAATAAGCTGCGCGCCCTGTGACAGCAGATGCAAACAGCCTGCACCGTTTTTATGAAACAACGACCAGGGTGCGGCAAAGACTTCTCGGCCCTGCTGCACCGCCGCATTAGCGGTAATCAACGAACCACTGGGATGTGCCGCTTCTATCACCAGCGTCGCGAGACACAACCCTGACAAGGTTCGGTTGCGCCTTGGAAAGTGCCCACGATGAGGCGCCACGCCTGAGCAAAATTCAGTCACCAAAGCCCCCTGAGCTGCCACCTCCTCTGCAAGGCGATAATGGTTAGCTGGGTATATACGGTCCATTCCCGTCGCCATCACCGCTAGGGTTTGTCCACCACTTCGCAAGGCGCCGCGATGGGCCGCGGCATCAATGCCATGAGCCAGGCCACTCACAACTAAAAATCCAGCCTCCGCCAGCTCGTATGCCATCTGATCGGCCAACCTCAGACCATCACGAGAAGCCCGTCGACTACCGACAATGGCAATAGCTGGCCTATCCAAACACGTCGGGTCACCGCTGAGAAATAAAGCAAGCGGCGCATCGTGAAGTTCCCCCAGTAAAACTGGATATTGAATGTAAGCGGAGGTTTGTTTCCCCCAGTGGAGCAGGTGGCAAGGCAGCAAAGGTCTAACTGCTGATAAATTTGCGCTTTTTGGTGCACTTAATAAGGCCGCGACTTCAGGTTCGTTAAAACGCGATAAACAGTCGGGTTCTAGCAGTTGCGCGGGGGTAAAACCCTGGGCCAACAATTTTCGTTTCGAAGCACGGTCAATGGTTTTTGTCGTAAGAAACTCAAACCAAAGTTGATCAGCTGCCGCATCCCTTGCGAGCACGTAAGACATATCGCTCTTCCCTGAGCTTGTATAAGTTGCGCCCTTTTTGGCGTTGAACCTACTCGACGAATTGAAAAATCAGGGGTTTTTAACTTTATCGCCAACAGAGAGCGGTCGTGTTGCTGTTAACACCAAGGCATAACTCGCTTTTTCGTACACGGCAAATATCATCAAAACGCCGGCTCTGACATCCGGCAAGGTGACCATTTCCTGCTTTACAGGATCCAGAACAACCTCACCTGTTTGATAAATAGCGAGGACATCGCCAACCGTCAGGCCTTCGCGATCGCCACGGTTAACTGTAACGATGTTCATCGGGCCAATTTGGGTCACCCCAGAACTGACCGCCACCATAAACCCGTTTTCAATTTCAACATCGGGAGATTTAGGCTGAAAGAAGGCATCCAAAATGCCTTGCTGTAGAGGAATGAGCCGATCACCAATGCGAATTTCTTCCGTCATGCGGGTGATTTCGAACTCCTTAACCGCATCATCAGCAAGCACCTCGGCTCCCGAAGAAAACAGTGAGGCACTCCCAATATCCAGCCCTGTGATACCCAAAGTCTCTTGGGTTACTGGATCTACAACCGGGCTGCCTTGCCGAATAATGCCGAACACCTGGTCACCGGTGACGACTGGCCCGCGAACGTAAATACGATCCCCAAGGCCACTAATGATCCGTTGAGCGTCCCCGGCAATCACATAGGGTAGATCGGGAAAAACTCCGGGCTCAAGTATTCGGTTATTGCGCAAAAATGGGTCGATCTGATCACGCGGAATGGGCGGTATCGCTGTATTAAGGGGTTGACTGCGAATATTGGGAGAGAGTTTAACGCCGCCACGACTTGCCAACCCCAATCTGGGGCGCCCTGCTTCCCAGCGCAGCGCCAATACATCACCTGGGTAAATGCGATGGGGATTATCCACCTGTGGATTAATCTCCCAAAGTTCAGGCCAACGCCAAGCCTCCTGCAAAAAGACCCCGCTAATACCCCAAAGCGTGTCGCCTTGCTGCACCACGTAGTTGAGCGGCACGTCTTTTTTCAATGTCAGCGCGTTTGATGAGGGAGACTGCGCGAGAGACAGCGCCGAGACAAAACCCAAGACAAACACCCACAATAAACCCAGGTGTTTGAGCTTAGACACAACCCGTCTATTCCCTGGTACCAAAGATCGATTCACCATCCGGCTGTCCTCGTTTGCTACTGTGTCTTTGGGTTCAATACCATCATTGGTGACCCATCGGCCTTTCTACACAAATGCACAATTACACAAATGCATACTTTGTCAGCTAGGACGTAAGCCCCTGACTGACGCTATAATATCAGTCTGATCCGCCGAGTAAGCACTGGCAAGCGCAAATGCTGCCATCTTATACCCTTACAAACCAATGCAAAGTCACGGCCCCTACCATGGCAATACTGTCGATTCTTGAATTTCCAGACCCAAGACTGCGTACCGTTGCTGTACCCGTCACAGAGGTTGATGCCCGTGTGCGAAGACTAACCGACGATATGCTTGAGACCATGTATGACGCCCCCGGCATAGGCTTAGCGGCAACACAGGTTGATGTCCACGAACGCGTTATCGTTATTGATATTTCCGAGAACAAAGACCAACCAAAGATTTTTATCAATCCGGTCATCGAAGCCCTCGATGAGACCCTGGGTGAATATGATGAGGGCTGTCTATCGGTCCCGGGCTTTTTCGAAACCATCCGGCGACCTGAGCGTATTCGGGTTACCGCAATTAATCGTGATGGAGAAGTATTCTCCAATGAGTTGGATGGCCTGTTAGCTATCTGCCTGCAACACGAAATCGATCATCTAGAGGGAAAGCTTTTCGTTGATTACCTTTCCCCCCTAAAGCGCCAACGTATTCGCGGCAAGCTCGAAAAGGCCCAGCGCCAACGTGACTAAAATATGAGCACGTCTCGTCGGGTGGTTTTTGCGGGGACGCCTGAGTTCGCTGCGGCCCATCTCGATGCTGTCATCGGAGCAGGCCATGAAGTTTGCGCTGTTCTAACACAGCCCGACCGCCCTGCAGGTCGCGGCAAGCAACTACAAGCTTCAGCAGTAAAGCGCCGGGCACAAGCCGCCGAAATTGCCGTCCTACAGCCGGTTTCACTGCGTACCCCAGAAAGCCACGACTTCCTGAGGGCACTGAATGCCGACATTATGGTGGTCGTTGCCTATGGGCTGATTCTCCCGCAATCTATTCTGGACATTCCCGCTAACGGTTGCCTCAACGTCCATGCCTCGCTGCTACCGCGCTGGCGTGGCGCCGCGCCGATACAACGCGCAATTGAGGCGGGGGACACCCACACGGGTATCACGATCATGCAGATGGAAGCCGGGCTGGATACCGGTCCTATGATTGCCAAGAGCGCGCTGGAAATAACGGCCTCTGAAACCAGCGGCACGCTTCATGACCGCCTGACAGAGCTGGGGCCTAGGCTTTTGCTAGAAGTCCTAGAGACACTGCCTCAACGACTGACGCAAGCCACTCCACAGAAAGACAGCGATGCAACTTACGCCGCTAAAATTACAAAACAGGAAGCCCAGCTTGATTGGACACTCGATGCCGATGTGCTGTCGCGGAAAATTCGTGCCTTTAATCCCACATCGGTCTGCTTCAGTTACCTAGGCAATGAACGCCTCAAGGTATGGCAGGCCAGTGTCGTGTCTGCGCCGGAGGAGTCTGTTGCTGGGCGCATCATTACATCTGACGCCGACGGTATTGTTGTGGCCTGTGGTAAGGGCGCCCTAAAAATTTCAGTCGCGCAATTTCCGGGCGCTAAAGCACTACCGGTAGCTGCTTTACTCAATGGCCGAGGCCCCCAACTTGGCAAAGGCCAGCAATTCACGGCCCAGGGTAATCTTCCGTGAAATCCAAGCTAACCACTCGGGCAGTGGCGGCGCGCATACTGGCATCGGTATCTGCTGGAGAGTCGCTTGTACGAGCACTGCCCACAGGACTAGAGCCACTAAGCCAGGAAAATCGACCGCTGGTTCAGGAGCTGGTCTACGGCACACTGCGAGAATGGCCACGACTCGAAGGCATTGCCCTGCAGCTGCTTAACAAACCACCCCGAGCGAAAGACGCCGATATTCTCTGCCTCATACTGACCGGTATTCACCAGCTATCTGGCCTGAATGTACCCGCTCATGCGGCGGTCGGTGAGACCGTTGAAGCCGCCAAAAGCTTAGGCAAATCTTGGGCAGCCGGTCTGATCAATGGCTGTCTACGCAATTACCAACGGCAAAAAGACACTCTTGAGCACAAACTCACGCAGAGCCAAGGTCACGCACTACCCCAATGGCTTTGGGAAGAGATCTGCGAGCAATGGCCTAATCAAGCGGACGAAATTGCTCGGGCAAGTCGCGAACATCCACCCATGACACTGCGTGTCAACCAACAACGTGTGTCCAGGGCGGACTACATCAACCAGTTGCTTAATGCTGGCATACCGGTGACCGCTCACCCAAATATTGGTACAGCATTAACACTGCAAACTCCTAGGCCTGTATCCAGTATTCCCGGTTTTCTTGAGGGCTGTAGCTCGGTCCAAGATGCCTCCGCTCAACTAGCGGCCTATTTTTTACAGCCGCAAAATCAGGAGTCTATTTTCGATGCCTGCGCTGCACCCGGTGGTAAGGCCTGCCACCTACTTGAATGTGCACCTTCGGCACAGGTACTAGCCGCCGATATCAGCGACCAACGCCTTGAGGGGGTCAGAGAAAATAGCATTCGACTAAACCTGCCCTTAGACATAAGGGTGGTAAATGCAACTCAGGCAGATGCAATGTTAGAGTCCAGACAATTCGACGCTATTCTTGCAGATGTTCCCTGTTCAGCCACCGGGGTGATGCGACGAAACCCAGATATTAAACTGACCCGCAAAGCCTCAGATATTCAAACCTTCGTTCAGCAGCAGCGAGAAATCCTTGCAGGTTTGTGGCCTTTAGTAAAACCCGGTGGGCGGCTGCTGTATGTGACCTGCTCATTGCTGGAGGCGGAAAACGATAAAATTATCGAGGCCTCCCAGGCGCAGTTACCTCAGTGTAAAGTCTTACAGCTGGCAGGCGAGACAGGACTCAGTACCCGCTTCGGTGTGCAAACCCTGCCATCGCCTACCGGTGGCGACGGGCTTTATTTTTCACTCTTAAAAAAAATGGCAACTGATCCGTGCGTGTAGTTTGCGGTAAAAAACACCATGAAAATCAGGCGCAGGACGTTTAAGGTCATATCACCTCCCAAAGAGAGGCCAAACAAGCTGTGAAAATTATAATTCTTGGTGCGGGACAAGTAGGAGGGACGCTAGCTGAGCAGCTAGCCGACGAGCAAAACGAAATCACCGTCGTCGACAGTCAAGCAACCACCCTTCGAGCCCTGCAGGAAAGGCTCGATATTCGCACGGTGCATGGCGATGCCGCCCACCCCTCGACCCTGCTCAACGCCGGTGCCGAAAACGCTGATCTGCTCATCGCCGTCACAAACTCTGACGAAATCAACATGATGGCGTGCCAGGTTGCGTTTACGCTTTATCGAACGCCGAAAAAAATCTCTCGCATACGCAGCTCTGACTATCTCAATAACACCCAGACACTATTTAAAAGTGGTGCCATACCGGTCGATGTCATTATTGGCCCGGAGCAGCTGGTCACCAGTAATATCGAACAACTCATTGCTAACCCTGGCTCCCTACAGGTTCTGGATTTTGCCGAGGGCCGCATTCGTCTAGTTGCGGTGCGAGCTATCGAGGGTGGGCCGATTGTAGGTCGGCAGCTTCAGGAAATTCGTGATCACATGCCCAATGTGGATACACGCGTAGCCGCTATCTTTCGCCATGGTTCTCCCCCCATCATTCCCGAGGGGCTCACCGTCGTTCAACCCAACGATGAGGTGTTTTTCATTGCCGCGCGAGAAAATATTCGCGCAGTCACCTCAGAGCTTAGGACCATCGACGAACCCTACCGTCGCGTCATGATTGCGGGCGGCGGTAACATTGGGGCCACCTTGGCCAGCCGCCTCGAACGCGATTATCAGGTGAAGGTTTTAGAGTTGAGCTACGATCGATGCCGCGTTCTCTCGGAAATGCTTGAGAAATCGGTCGTTCTTCACGGCAGTGCCAATGAACCGTCATTACTGCTTCAAGAAAATATTGAGCAGACTGATGTGTTCTGTGCACTCACCAACAACGATGAATCAAACATCATGATGTCGATGCTGGCCAAACGCCTGGGTGCGAAAAAGGTCATTACATTAATTACCAATGCCGCTTATGCGGATCTCGTAGGGGAAGAAATCGATATTGCTATTTCACCTCAGCAAATCACTATTGGCAGTTTGCTGACCCACATTAGACGTGGTGACATCAGTAATGTGCACTCCTTGCGCCGGGGAGCCGCAGAGGCCATTGAACTCATTGCTCACGGTGATGCGCGTACTTCAAAGGTAATTGGTAAACGGCTTGATGAGATCGAGCTACCCCAAGGGGTTACCGTTGGCGCCATATTGCGGGGTTCGAACGTCGTGATTGCCCACAGCCATATTACAGTAGAGCCCGATGACCACGTCATTCTGTTCCTGACCGACCGGAACCGAATCGATGAAGTGGAGCGGTTATTCGCACCCGGATTTGGGTTTTTCTAATGCATCTACCCGTGTCACTGCGCATCACTGGCGTGTTGCTGATGCTCTTCAGTACAGCCATGTTGCCACCTATGACCCTCGGCTTGCTAGACAACGACGGGTCAGCCCATGCTTTTGCAATTGCCTTTGGTATTAACCTGCTCGCGGGCTTTACCCTGTGGTTGCCGACACGGGGCGCACGCAGGGATCTTCGTATTCGCGACGGCTTTCTCGTAACCGCTTTGTTTTGGATCGTCCTTGGCACTTTTGGCTCAGTGCCTTTTCTCACCAGTGAAGCTGTCACGCTATCCTTGGCCGACGCATTGTTTGAATCGGTGTCTGGCCTCACCACTACCGGCGCTACGGTTATTGCAGGCCTTGATGATTTGCCTCGATCAATACTCTTATACCGACAACAACTGCAGTGGCTGGGGGGAATAGGCATCATCGTGTTGGCAGTCGCAATCTTACCGATGCTTGGTATTGGCGGCATGCAGTTGTACAGAGCTGAAAGCACGGGCCCCGCCAAAGATCGCAAGCTGACACCCAGAATCACAGGCACCGCCAAGGCATTGTTTGGTATTTATCTTGGACTCACCACCCTTTGTGCAGCGGCCTATTGGATTGCCGGTATGTCATTGTTCGACGCGATTTGTCACGCTTTTTCAACCATAGCCATTGGTGGCTTCTCGACCCACGACGCCAGCATGGGATTTTTTCAAAGCGAGCTTATTCTTTTAATCTGTACATTTTTTATGGCGGCCTCAGCCATTAATTTTGGCTTGCACTTTATTGCCCTGCAACGGCGAAGCTTGGAAATTTACCAGCGGGACTCAGAAACACGATTCTTCAGTAGCGTCATCGGCATTGCCATTGTGATCACTTGCTTAACCTTGTTGGTCACCCAGACGCTGTCGCCTAGTGAGAGCCTGATCCACGGCATGTTCCAGACAGTATCCATCGCCACGACGACCGGGTTCACAACCCAGGATTTCTCACTGTGGCCACACTTCTTGCCGGTGCTGCTGCTTATCCTGTCTTTTATGGGTGGCTGCGCAGGCTCAACCGGCGGTGGCCTCAAAGCCATGCGTCTGCTACTGATATTTCGCCAGGGCATGCGCGAGTTAAAACAGCTATTACACCCCAACGCCATCATTCCATTAAAACTAGACGCCCGTCGGGTGCAGCCGTCGGTGGTGAGTGCGGTCTGGAGTTTCTATGCCGTCTATATGGTTTGCATGGTCACCATTATGCTGCTGATGCTAGCCACCGGACTCGACTTTGAATCGGCGTTTTCAGCCACCACTGCTGCTATGAACAACCTGGGGCCCGGGTTAGGCAGTGTCTCTGCCAACTACGCGGTGGTTAGCGAGATCGGTAAAGTTATTTTGTGTATCGCCATGCTCTTGGGAAGGCTCGAGGTTTTTACCTTACTGGTTTTGTTTACACCGGCTTTTTGGCGCCCCTGATAGACCCCTCATTTTAATCCCCGAGCTGATTTTATAACCTCGTAAGCCGTCGATATTTCTTGAGACCGCTCCGTTCCCAACTTAACCATTTCGTCCGGCACGCCTTTCGCAATTAACTTGTCCGGATGGTTCTCACTCATCAACCGGCGATAACTCTTTTTAATCACCTCGTTAGAATCAGACGCGCTAACCCCAAGGGCCTGATAGGCGTCATCCAAACGATCCCGTGGCGCCGGCGCACCCATACTTTGGCGGCCCCCGCTACCCGTGTGGAAACGCGATTGTGCCACCAACATTGCCACCACCCGATCAACGGTTTGTGTCGGCATACCGAGCAAACTAGCAATATGATGTAACGCCATGCGCTCGGGTTCAGCTAACTCACCATCTGCCAGAGCCATACTTGCGAGGAACGCAAATAAGGTTTGCTGGACTTGACGGCGTTGGCCAACTCTTGCCGCAAAGGCCGTCACCGTTGCGGCTGGATCAAAACCCGGCTCTGCGCCCTCACGGAAGTGTTGGATGGCAGAGCTTCTTTGCGAAGGATTTAGCCGCAGCTGGCGAAACATAGCTTCAGCCTGAGCAATCTCAGCCTCACTGACACGGCCATCAGACTTGGCGACATAACCCAACAACATAAAAGTTGTATCAAAAAACTGCTTTTGACTGCGCGCAAGATTTTCGGGGCTGGCAGCTTGAAGCGCTTGCCAAAGACCTCGATCAAAGGCGTGACCAATAGCCACACCAAAAAATAAGCCCACAATACCTAAGGTAAAAAAACCGATCAGGCCTGCGACAAGCTTTCCCGTTATCTTGTTCAAACTACTGCTCCGGTTTTATCTCAAATTGAGCGCGTGGAACCTTTAAGTTTTTATAGTGATCAGCACCCGTATCGGGGCGACAGCGAAATCTTTTATAGGACCATTGATATTGCGCGTCGTGACCCTTCATGAGGTCGGCAACCGCATGATTCATCGCCGTTAATGACACATGATCGTCATCATCGTAGACCTCGGCATTTGCCGCTTTGTATATCACTTTAAAACCGCCGGCGGTCCTTAGGGCAACACCCATAAAAGCTTTAGCTTTAGCGCGCTTAATAAGATTGCACCCTAGGCTGGCGGTTCCGCAGTCTACTCCCATAAACGGAACATTGAGCCCACCCGATGCCTCTGCGGGAACTTGGTCGGGTAGAATGCCTGAAATACCGCCTTGGCGCACGCAGCGCACCAGCGTCGCCAGCCCTCTGGGATCTGTAGGAACAAGCTGACTCCCGCTACGCTCCCTAGCGCTCTTAATCAGGTCGCCTAACCCAGTAATTTTAGGTGGCTCAAACAGGGCCACAGTATTACCCAGGGTTGCGAGGTGTAAGCCAAGCACCTCCCAATTACCAAGGTGAGGCCCCAAAACGATAACCCCGCTCCCCGATGCTAACGCTGCTTGGACCAATTCGGCGCCCTCAGTGCTTTCGATCAGGGAGGAGGTATGGGCCCAGGGCGCCTGCCAAACGTGCCCCATTTCTGCTGCCAAGGCACCCGTTTCCGCCAAGACTTCTCGCACCAACCGGTCTTGTGCCTCGGTATTGAATTGCGGATAAGCGAGCGCGATATTGCGCTCCACCACCCGGCGGCTTCGCCCATCCCAATGATATATCAGCCAACCCAGCCCACGCCCAATCGCCCTTACCCAGCGAATAGGCAGCCGGCAACTCAACCAAAGCAACCCCTTAAAAAGAAAGGGTACCCAACGATTGCGCAAAGAATGTGCATTAAATGAAAACAAAAACCGCTACTCAAAAATAACAGTGCTTATTATGCCCTTGCTATCACGGGTATAATCAAGGCCTGACACATTTATCGGACCTCACCGTGATTCCCGAGACCTTCCAAGAACTCATTCTGCGTTTGCAGGCCTTCTGGGGCAGCCATGGCTGCGTCGTGCTACAACCCCTAGATATGGAGGTTGGCGCTGGAACCTTTCATCCAGCCACGTTCCTCCGTGCTATTGGGCCGGAAAATTGGAATGCAGCTTATGTTCAGCCCAGTAGACGGCCCGCCGATGGTCGCTACGGGGAAAATCCCAATCGATTACAGCACTACTATCAGTTCCAAGTTGTCATGAAGCCGAGCCCCAGCGACTTTCAGGAGTTATACCTGGCTAGTCTTCGGGATTTGGGACTGGATACGTTACAACATGACGTGCGCTTTGTAGAAGACAACTGGGAGTCACCCACTTTAGGCGCCTGGGGCCTAGGTTGGGAGGTCTGGCTAAACGGAATGGAAGTGTCGCAATTTACCTACTTTCAACAAGCCGGCGGCCTAGAATGCTTCCCTGTGACGGGCGAAATTACCTACGGGCTCGAACGCATTGCCATGTATCTGCAAGATGTTGACTCTGTTTACGACCTGGTTTGGGCAAATACCCCAGCAGGACCTGTGACCTATGGTGATGTGTTTCATCAAAATGAAGTGGAAATGTCGACCTACAACTTCCAAGAAGCCGACACCGACGCCCTGTTTAATACCTTCGATTTCTGCGAACACGAAGCTCAGCGGCTAGTCGCTTGTAAGCTACCACTACCCGCCTATGAACAGGTCATGAAGGCTTCTCACGCCTTCAATTTATTAGACGCGCGACATGCCATTGGAGTGACCGAACGCCAACGTTATATCCTGAGGGTCAGGACCTTAGCTAAAGCAGCTGCTCAGGGTTATTTTGAATCCCGCGCTGCATTGGGGTTTCCACAGGCCGATCCTGACCTGCGTCAGCGGGCCTTAGGAGATGACTCATGACCCAAACAACGGCTGATCTATTACTAGAGTTAGGCACAGAAGAACTGCCTGCAGGGCCACTTTTATCCATGGCTGAAGCGCTGGAAAATAGCATTCTTGAAGGCCTCGCCCATCACGGACTTCAGTGCGCTAAGAGTCAGGTTTTTGCCACACCACGCCGGTTGGCCGTACGGATCAGCGCGGTGAGCCTGGAAGCACCCGAGAAAACCGTCGAAGCGTTGGGTCCCCCGGTAACCGCAGCTCAAGATAAGCAGGGTGATTGGACGCCTGCCGCTTTGGGGTTTGCCAAGAAACAGGGTGTTGAGGTAGCCGAGCTTGCTGTTATTAGCACCCCTAAAGGAGACCGCTTAGGCCTGCGCCGAACTGAAAGTGGGGCTCTGGCAACTGCCGTCCTACCCGAGATTTTGACAGATGCCGTCGCCAATATTCCAGTGACAAAACGCATGCGCTGGGGTCGGGAACGTCACGAGTTCCTGCGGCCGTTACAGTGGGTGGTCGCGCTGTTTGACACTCAAGTTATTGATCTTACTGTCATGGGCATCCAGTCAGGTCGTGATACCCGGGGGCATCGATTCCACCACCCCGAGGCCATCACGATAGCAGCCCCTATGGAGTACGAGGAAGCCCTAAGGGCCGGTTATGTTCTCGCGGACTTTAATCAACGCCGAGACCTTATTAAATCTCAGGTGGAGGCCATTGCGCAGGGTCTCAATGCTAATGCAGTGATTGATGATGCCTTGTTAAATGAGGTCACCGGACTGGTGGAGTGGCCTGTCGCCCTTCAGGGCAGCTTTGACCCGGCCTTTTTAGAGGTCCCTGCAGGTGCCGTTATCTCTTCGATGAAAGAGCATCAAAAATACTTTCACTTGGTGTCGGACGAAGGCAACTTGCTCCCCCTATTTATTACCGTATCGAACATCGAAAGCAGTGATCCGGCGTCGGTGATCTCCGGCAACGAGAGAGTGATACGACCCAGACTCAGTGACGCTGCATTCTTTTTTGAGACCGACAAAGCAACGCCTTTGGCTGATCGCTCGACACGCCTCGAGGGAATTGTTTTCCAACAAAAGCTCGGCAGTGTTGCGGATAAAACACGCCGAATCACAGCGTTGAGTGGTTGGATAGCCAGCGTACTGGGGGCCGACGATGACGTGGCCCAAAGGGCCGCGAGCCTGGCCAAATGCGATCTCGTTTCTGATCTTGTGCTCGAGTTTCCTGACCTTCAGGGCATAGCGGGCGCTCACTACGCTCGCAATGACGGTGAACTTGAGTCCGTCGCTACGGCCGTTGAAGAGCATTATTGGCCACGCTTTTCGGGAGATCAATTGCCACATAGCCCTGAAGCTTCAGCGGTGGCGCTAGCCGATCGCCTAGACACTCTCGTTGGAATTTTTGGTATTGGGCAAGTACCTACAGGCTCTAAAGATCCCTTTGCTTTACGACGTTGTGCTCTGGCTGTCATACGATTACTGGTCAACTTAGATACGCCGTTAACCCTCTCGGACCTGACTGCGCGTGCGGCCCAGGAATATCCGGAAGACACCTTAGCAGCCGATGCGTCTTCAATAGTGACGGCCTATATTTTGGAGCGTTTCCGTTCTTGGTACGAAGATCAAGGCATTGCTGTAGAGGTGTTAAGGGCCGTTCTGGCAACGGGTATAACCGGCCCTGCAGAGGTAAATCGAAGGGTATCGGCCCTCAATGCTTTTGCGGGTACAGACGCGGCAGTCGCGCTGGCTGCTGCCAATAAGCGGGTCGCGAACATTTTGAGCAAATCTGGACAGGTGCGATCGGGAAAGCCTAATCCCGCCCTGTTCCAGGACCCGGCAGAGAATAAACTTTACGAAAGTCTCGAAGGGTTAAAGTCCGTCGTGTCTAACGATATTTCAAAAGGCAACTACGCTGCGGCGCTGTCGCAACTGTCCTCTTTACAAACCCCCGTTAACACTTTTTTCGAGGATGTCATGGTGAATGCCGATGATCCGGCTGTCCGCGATAATCGGCACGAATTATTGGCCGCATTGAGGAACGCCTTTACAGATATTGCTGATTTCGCACTGTTAAGTGGTGGTAAGTAAACCTGAGTTCTCAATGCTAGTAGCCGTGCCTAAACGGTTGATGAACACCCAATCGATAGCCTAGAAAGTGTTATGGCAATCTCGGGGGTTACAGGTGGTATAGATGGGTGCGATAGGTGGTATAGATAGGTGCAATAAGTGCCGCATAAGCGAAGCGTTTAAAGGTACATCTGAAAAAACAGATATTTGAGTCACAGCCTCTCCAACCACCTTTGGGCTGCAGGCTGTCAACTCCAGCTACCGGCTAACCCTTCGCTAAATTTACCCAAACAGGATCAATGCAACTGCCATTGTAAGGCTGCTGCAAGGTTGGAGGCGAAAACTTTAAAAGTCGAGGTTCTCTACGGCGAGGGCGTTTTCTTCAATGAATTCACGCCGAGGCTCAA
>CALKNZ010000022.1 GCA_938091995.1 uncultured Luminiphilus sp.
ATAACTAATACTCAGGAGCGATTGTTGCCCATTGCTGTAGTCCACACCGGGATCAAACAGACTAAAAATGGCATAAAACAGGCCCGCGACAGCAATGACCGAGAACTTACTTTTAAAAATAAGCGCTAGGCGAGGTATCAAAATAATGTGCATGAGGATCACCACCGGCAATCCAGCGCCCAAGGTATTCACCACGATGCCACCGGGAATTCCCAGGGCATATGCCCAGCTACTAAGGCCCAAGAAGTTAGCTCCCGTCACAATGGGGCCCAAAAAATCTAGTGCCCAATAGGCGCCGATAATCCAAAGATTGCGCTTCCACTCCACTGACTTGAGCAAGCGGATCCAATCAAAGGAACGAAACGACAACCACACAGCAGGCACGGCGATATAGGTCGTAAAGTAAAGCGCAACCCAGATACCGACAGCAGACAAATCGTGATGACTAGCATCGTAAATATCGGGGCCCGGAAAATGCAGCCCTGCATGCCCCCAAAACCCCAATATCAGCTGCGTTATCAACAAGTAGCTAAAGACCAAGACGCTTTCTTTAACCGCCGTTACCTGATCAAGGGAAAAGTTATGTTGCCAATCTATATTCGGACGGCTGCGAGTAAGGTGAAGAAGCAGGCACACGGCCAATAAAAAAACCGGTAGGTAAAGCGACAGTAAGTTAAGGAACGCCCCTTGGGCTATTGGCGGCACTGATGCCGAAGACGCTGCCAGCAAAAAGTAAGCGACCGTGCTGGCCAACCAAACCAGCACTACCACCGCTAGCCAAAGCACCCCAACATTGGACCTAGGTGGCTTTTGGAGTTCTGCTGAGTTGCCGGGCACTTGTGATCTAGCCCTCATTAATAAGGTCTTTATTGTTGGCCCCGAGGGCTACACCACCCAAAGCTCTGTGCACGGCTTCCAGCTCTTGAAGTAGATGCTGTAACCGCAGCTCCCCCAAAGCTTCCTCAACCGGCGCAAAACTGGGCTGTAAAGATTGTGTCGTAAAGTTCAAAACACCCTTTCCGTACTCGGTAATGCGTACCAGCTTGGCTCGTGCGTCCTGTGATTTCCGACTCGTCTCGATGACCCCTCCCTCCCGAAGCCGCGCGATCATTTGACTCATTGAGGGTGCTGATACCTGAAAAGCAATAGCCAGCTCAGAGACGGTTTGTTCGCCCACAAAATACAGTCGGTTCAGGACTTCAAACTGGCGCGATGTCAGCGTGCTAGGTAAATGTATATCTAGGGCCCGCTTGGCGTTTTCACTAATAACCCGCATGAGCCGCAGGGCTCGATAGGTCACGGAAAGGTTGGTCGGCAGATCATTCATTTAGTTAGGCTACCTAAATAAAAACAAAATTTCAACGCGTTAAATATTTAGTCATCTTTGGCCGCCTCCATCGGTTAATATGCGGCCATCTTAAAAAACCACTAATCCATACCGGCTGATAATCGAGTTTTTCCTATGTGCGCTCAATACGTTTACACAATGAACCGCGTTGGCAAAATGGTTCCACCAAAGCGTGAGATTCTCAAAGATATCTCCTTATCCTTTTTCCCCGGCGCCAAAATAGGCGTGTTGGGTCTTAATGGAGCGGGAAAATCGACGCTGCTAAAAATCATGGCCGGTCTCGATACCGACATTCAGGGTGAAGCCAGGCCACAGCCCGGCATTAACATTGGCTACCTTCCCCAGGAGCCCCAGCTGAACCCCGACAAGGACGTTCGCGGCAATGTTGAAGAGGGTGTTCAGGAAACTATTGATGCACTGAAGGGTCTCGATGCTGTTTACGCCGCCTACGCGGAGCCCGATGCCGACTTCGATGAGCTGGCAAAAAAGCAGGCCCGATACGAGGATGTTATTCAGGCAAAAGATGCTCATAACCTTGATACACGCCTCGATATTGCCGCTAATGCCTTAAGACTCCCACCTTGGGATAGCGATGTGACGACGCTGTCTGGTGGAGAGCGAAGACGGGTCGCGCTGTGTCGATTACTGTTATCTGAGCCCGATATGCTTTTGCTCGATGAGCCTACCAACCACCTTGATGCAGAGTCGGTTGCATGGCTGGAGCGTTTCCTTGAAAGCTTCTCAGGCACTGTTGTCGCGATCACTCACGATCGCTACTTTTTAGACAATGCTGCGGGCTGGATCTTAGAGCTAGACCGGGGTCGAGGCATTCCCTACGAGGGCAACTACTCAACCTGGCTTGAAGCCAAAGAAACGCGCCTTGAGCAGGAACAGCGCACCGAAGCCGCCCATCAGAAGGCAATAAAAGCAGAGCTAGAATGGGTGCGATCCAACCCGAAAGGGCGTCAGGCCAAAAGTAAGGCTCGCCTTGCACGCTTTGAAGAGTTGAACTCTCAAGAGTTCCAAACACGCAACGAGACCAATGAAATATACATACCCCCCGGTCCCAGGCTGGGCGATAAAGTTATTGAGGTAAGAAATCTCAGGAAAACATTTGGCGACCGGTTACTTTTTGACGACGTAAGCTTCACCGTTCCCACCGGTAGCATTGTGGGCATCATCGGTGCTAACGGGATGGGTAAATCAACGCTATTTAAACTTTTAATGGGCGTAGAAAACCCCGATGGCGGCGAGATCGAACTGGGAGAAACGGTACAGTTATCTTACGTTGATCAATCTCGCGATGATCTGGATGGCAGCAAAACCGTATGGGAGGAGATATCAGACGGGCTGGATATTATGCGCATTGGCAGCTATGAAGTGCCGTCACGCTCCTACGTGGGGCGATTCAACTTTAAGGGTACCGACCAACAAAAATTTGTTAAAGATTTGTCCGGGGGTGAGCGCAACCGCCTGCACCTCGCCAAACTACTCAAACAAGGCGGCAACGTGCTGTTGCTTGATGAGCCCACTAACGATCTTGACATCGAAACTCTCCGGGCCCTCGAAGAAGCCATATTGGCATTCCCGGGTTCAGCACTGGTCATTTCACACGACCGCTGGTTTTTAGACCGCATTGCCACCCACATTCTGGCCTATGAAGATGACGGAAGTGTCGCTTTCCACCAAGGTAACTTTACGGAATATGAAGAGGACCGCGTCGCACGGTTGGGCAAAGACGCCGACATGCCAAGCCGAGTTAAACACCGCAAACTGATGGGCTAAGCTCAGGCAGCGCCAGCAAGCGCTGCCGTAGCCGTCGAGTAATGATAAAGATTTTCCGGTTACAGCAGGGCTTCTAGCGCCTCAGACAGTCGACTTACGCCAATCACCTCGAGGCCTTTAATGCCTTGCTTGGGTACATTGCCCTTGGGCACGATAGCCCGCTTAAATCCATGCTTTGCGGCCTCACTTAATCGTTCCTGCCCGGAGGGCACCGGACGAATTTCCCCCGAAAGCCCTACCTCACCAAATACCACCCAGTCACGAGCTAAAATACGATTCCTCAGGCTGGACACAACCGCCACCAGTAGCGCGAGATCGGCACTTGTCTCTGTCACTCGAACACCGCCCACGACATTAGCGAAGACATCTTGATCACCAACCATGATACCGCCGTGCCGATGAAGCACCGCCAGCAGCATGGCAAGCCTATTTTGCTCAAACCCCACCGCAACCCGCCGGGGATTACCCAGGGAGCTGTCGTCCACCAGGGCCTGTATTTCGACCAATAAAGGTCGAGTACCTTCCCAAACCACCATGACAGTCGTCCCAGACGCGGGCTCCTCAGCACGATCAAGGAAAATAGCCGAGGGGTTTTTTACCTCGCGCATTCCTCTATCGGTCATTGCAAAAACGCCGAGTTCGTTGACCGCACCAAAACGGTTTTTACTGCTGCGCAAGGTGCGAAAACGGGAGTCATGCTCTCCCTCCAACAAAATAGAGCAGTCAATCATGTGCTCCAATACTTTGGGACCCGCTAGGCTGCCGTCTTTCGTGACATGCCCCACTAAAATCAAAACCACCCCCGACTGTTTGGCATAGCGCGTGAGCTGTGCAGCACAATCTCTCACTTGGGAGACGCTGCCAGGCGCCGAAGCAATGCCCTCGGAGTGCATGACCTGTATAGAATCTACCACCATCACTCGGGGACGGTATTCATCGGCGGCGGCAAGAATCGCGTCCACCTCGGTTTCAGCCATCAGTTGCAAGGCATCAACCGCAAGATCAAGCCGATCTGCGCGCATGGCCACTTGTTGGGGACTCTCCTCCCCAGTCACATAGAGCGCAGGGCCCCCCGCAGCCAGGTGACACAGCGTCTGCAACAGCAAGGTGCTTTTTCCCGCCCCGGGATGTCCGCCAATAAGAATCGCCGAACCGGGGACCAATCCACCACCGAGCACCCGATCGAGTTCGGAAAAACCACTGCTAAACCGAGGTACATCAACAAGATCAATATCTTGGAGGACCCTGACTTCTGCGCGAGTTCCAGCGTATCCACCTCTGCCGCGACGCTGAACACCTTTACTCGCATTTGCCGGGCCCAGGCGAATTTCTGTAATGGTATTCCAGGCTGAACACTCACTACACTGCCCCTGCCATTTACCGTAATCTGCCCCGCAGTCATTGCAAACAAATGCGGTCTTCGATTTAGCCATGAACAATTCCTAGGAGAAGATTAACGACAAGAAGGTGCACGAACAGGCCACACAGCGTTATGCTAGCAAACCCAAGCCTAAGATCCCTAACTCGATGCCCCCAGGTTCCCTCATTCCCGATCGTCAGCTGACATTTTCTCCAGATCTCGCAGCGACGATTGGCTTGGAGGAAGCCATCTTACTGCAGGGCCTTGGCGAGCTGCTATCAGGAAGACCACAGACCAGCCAATGCGTGGCACTCGCAGAGTTTCAGCGCAACTTCCCCTTTTGGGACGCCGCCAAAATTAAAGCTATCCTAGCCCGGCTCGAGGCTTTGGGTATTATTCATGTGCAAAGCGAGAACCAAAACGCCGATGTGATCCGCATTTCGGCCGTAGCATCTCCGTCACCCCTCGCAGCTGACAGGGCCGGAAAACAACCTCCCTCAAGCCAATCCACCCCCAAAAGACCGATGGATTCAGACGCCCAGCCTCCTAGCAAGCAGCCATTAGACCGTCATCTGCTGAAAACTGCTGTGCGGCCCTGGCAACCTTCAGAAGAGCTATTGGATTTGCTGCACCTGAGTCACGGGATCAACAGGCAGTTTGCCTTATCTCAACTGCCTCACTTCAGCCCTGCAACGACCGATCAAGCACCGGATAATCGCTTCAGACAACACGTTTTAGGCGCCTGGAGACGCCATCAAAGCCAGCATCCTGCCTTTGAAATTTCTCCGCCACCCGCCTTCGATCAGAACTGGCGCCCCAGTGATGACGCCTTAGATATCATGACCGGCAATGGCGTCGACCTTGAATTCATTGACTCGATGCGGCCCGAGTTTATTTTGTACTGGCGCGAACGCGGTGGCCCCCCCAAAGAGATTAATAGCAAATTTATTGGCTGGGTCAGACAACGATGGGTTCGCTTTCAGGCGGGATTAGGCCACAGCCCGGAGCCCAGACCGATGACAGGGGATTGGCAACCCAGCGAACAGGTCTTTGAGGTCTTGGCCCTGTCAAATATTGATCGCCTCTACGCCGAGGAACGGCTGGGAGAATTTCGGGTGTTCTGGTGTGACTCCGGCGACCTACAGACATCTTGGAACAGTAAATTCCTTCAACACGTGAAACATCAGTGGCGTTGGGAACACGGACAAACGGGTAAAAAAGGGAGTGACCATGGCGGACAGCAAGGACGTGGGCAGTCTGGCGGAGAATATCGTACGCGGGACCGATCCATCGCTGACGACCTCAGCGACACCAGCTGGGCCAAATGAGACGACCGGGAGGGATGACCTTGCCGACACCATCAATCAGGTTTTTGCTCTGTTTAGGCTAAATTACCATAACCAATTTTATGCCGCTTATGCCGATACCACCCAACTCAATCAAATAAAGCGCCTGTGGCTGGAAGCGCTCTCAAGTTTTACCGCTGAATCTATCCTCAACGGAGCCAAACGCGCCATTGAAGATAGCGACTACTTACCTACGCTCAAGCGCATGCTCGACTGCTGCCAATTGGCGCTTGAACGCTTGGGTGTCCCCCCTTTAAGAGCGGCTTTTATTGAAGCTTGCGAAAAGCCGTCGCCTAAACTGACCCAGCCCTGGTCGCATCCCGTGGTCTATTTTGCCGGTCGAGACAGTGATTGGTTTTTTCTTAGCAACAATGCCGAACGCGTGACACTGCCTATTTTTAAAGGCCATTACGACCGCTGGGTCGCCCGCTTGAGTCGCGGCGAAACCATAGAGTTACCCGCTCGAGCCGAACTACCCGAACCACAGGCACTCGTTATGACAAAGGAAGAGCGACAACAGGCATTGGCAAATCTTCGAGAAACTCTAGACCTCTGAGGCTAGGGTCTTTTTTCAATACAGTTAGGATCTTTCTTCAACACAGAAAGACGGCTCATGAAGGCAGGTCGCCCACGGCCTGTGGAATCTGAGGGCTTTGGGCTTTGGGCTTTGGGCTTTGGGCTTTGGGCTTTGGGCTTTGGGCTTTGGGCTTTGGGTTTTGAGTTTTGAGTTTTGAGTTTTGAGTTTTGAGTTTTCTAAGCGTAGCCGCTGTAATCACCGCGGGCCAGGTTATCGAATCGGGTATATTCGCCCTGAAATGCTAGGCGGCAAGTACCGATCGGACCGTTCCTTTGCTTGCCAATAATAATCTCGGCTGTGCCCTGATCTGGAGAATCCTCGTGATAAACCTCATCGCGATAAATAAACATAATGACGTCTGCATCTTGCTCAATCGCACCCGACTCCCGAAGGTCAGAGTTTACCGGACGTTTATTGGGGCGCTGCTCAAGCGCGCGGTTCAACTGCGACAGCGCCACCACAGGACACTTAAACTCTTTAGCAATCGCTTTGAGACTGCGAGAAATTTCTGAAATTTCTGCAGTGCGCCCTTCACTAGAACCGGCAACGCGCATGAGTTGAAGGTAATCAACCATAATCATACCCAGTGAACCTTGCTCCCTAGCCACACGCCGAGCTCGAGAACGTACTTCCGTGGGTGTCAGGGCCGGCGTATCGTCAATGAAGACATTGGCTTCTTTTAATTTCGCCATGGCGGCAGAGAGTTTCGGCCAGTCCTCTTGTTCTAACTTTCCCGTTCGCACACGGGTCTGATCAATCTTGCCCAAGGAAGACATCATACGGATAACGAGCTGTTCCGCCGGCATCTCCATTGAAAACACTAAAATTGGCCGTTCACTACCCGAAGCCGCATTCTCAACAAGATTCATAGCAAAGGCGGTTTTACCCATTGAGGGACGGCCCGCGACAATAACTAAGTCAGAGTCCTGTAGACCCGAGGTCATGCGATCGAGATCGATGAACCCGGTGGTTAAACCTAATATTTCACCGCCACTTTGGAACAGCTCTTCGATACGCTCGAGGGCACCTTGAAGTAAGGGCTCCATCCCACGGGCCCCCCCTGTCTTAGGACCCTCCTCTGAAATTTGCATGATCCGTCGTTCGGCTTCGTCCAGCAATTCTTCAGCGGAGCGACCTTCGGGGTGAAAACCGGTGCTGGCAATATCCTGTGCTGCGCCAATCAGCTTTCTGAGTACAGCGCGTTCATGCACGGCGGTTGCATAGGCACGAATATTCGCCGCGGTAGGCGTCGTCTCTGCCAGCTCCGCTAGGTAGGTGTGCCCCCCAGCAGCGTCAAGCTCTTCGGTGGCCAGCAATCTGTCGGCGACGGTTATCACGTCAACAGGTTGGCCCAAATCAACAAGCTTTGCGATCTGGCGGAAAATAGCCCGGTGCTCGGGTCGGTAGAAATCTTCGGCGACAACGATCTCAGCGATCGCATCCCAACCTTCTGGAGAGATGAGCAAACCACCGATGACCGACCGCTCTGCCTCAACCGACTGCGGCTGCATTCGGATACGCTCGAGATCTAAGTCAAGCGCTGGCGGCGAATAAGAAGGCGATGAAGGTTGAGTCATTAACAGCTATCCGGTATCCGGCAGTGCAGCATAACCCAAGCTGGGGCGTACTGGGTACGCCCGAGTGGCTTTGCACCGTTATAGGTAACGGCAACAATAAATGGCGTCGTTTCCGGGCTCAGGCAGGAACAACAGACACTGCAATGCTTGTTGCGACATTTCCATGCAGCTGCAGCATGACTTCGTAGTCGCCCAGCTCTCGGATAACGCCCTCGGGTAGGCGAACCTCAGCTTTGTCAATTTCAACACCCGCGGCAGTAATCGCGTCTGAAATATCTCGGGTACCGACAGAACCAAAGAGCTTTCCTTCCTCGCCCGCGGTCGCCTCAATGGAAATACTAGCCAGTTCGACAAGAGCCGCTGCGCGCTTTTCTGCTGCCTCGAGTGAAGCGGCTGCCGCTGCTTCTAGATCGGCTCGCCGTGCTTCAAATTTAGCCACGTTATCGCTCGTTGCAGGTACCGCTTTGCCGTGGGGAATCAGAAAATTGCGTCCGTAGCCCGCTTTCACGTCAACCTTGTCACCTAGACTTCCTAGATTCCCGACGTTTTCCAGTAAAATAACTTCCATCTTTAATTCCTCGCAGTCGGCTTAGCCGACACCGTTCCCACAATTCCAGAAGCCTCAGGCTTCCCCATCCGTTGACGTCACAGACCATCGACGCCTGAAATCCAGTAGCGCATCGGCCATTACTAGTCCCAACAACAACCCTTTAACTGGGTCCAAGAACAGCCACATCACATAAAACATGACGAGACTGCCATTACCTCGACGGGTGGCCGCAACCCAGGCATGCACTAAAGCAAAACCCGCGAACATAAGCGGCACAGCCCAAACCATCGCCCACCCGCTAATCCAGGGAGCCTGCAACCACAACACGATCGCCAAACCACCCAAAACAAGCGTGGCGCTCACCGGCAACCGCAACCGGTGAAACTCAACCCTGAATCCTCCCGGGTTGTACAACAACGCCTGCCAGTACCTGGCAAGCAGCAAACTCAGCACCGCAGTTACTGCGTTACCGGCAGCAAGAATACCGGCGACTTGCACGGGTGTGGGGCGCTGTAACGTTATCGCCTCGTCCCCACCCGTCATATTGGCCTCGAGTTCTCCGATTAACTCGGCAAACACGAGAACCAATTGATCCAAAAACTCTCCGCTAATCAGCAACAAGCCAGCGCCGCCAATTAACCCAAGACCAACGCTGGCTAAAATTGCCAAGGCCAGACTTACCGTGACTCGAAGTGTCACGGCCAGCATAAAAGTGCCCGCCAGCAACACTATGCTGCCAATATCTCCGCTCATCCAAGCCGCTAACAGTGCTGGCAGCAGCGCCCAAAGTACTAACCAACTGCCGTCGACTATTCCCTTGCGCAATGTCACCAAAGCGATTGCGGCTGCACTGAGCCAGCCAAACAGCAGACTGCCAGCGCCAACCACCGCGACCGCTAGCGCCTGCCAACGGCCACGCATAATGAATTCTGCGAGGCCGCGCATTACTTCACCAGGCTACTGGTGAGAATCGGTATAGGGTAACAGCGCCAAAAATCGCGCGCGCTTCACAGCCGTAGCCAGCTGACGCTGGTACTTGGCTTTGGTACCCGTGATGCGACTGGGGACAATCTTGCCAGTCTCGGTGATGTACTGCTTCAGGGTATCGAGATCTTTGTAATCGATCTCTTTAATGCCTTCGGCAGTGAATTTACAAAATTTACGTCGACGGAAAAAACGAGACATGTCTCACTCCTCGCTGTTGTCTGAATCGGATAGGTCTTCGGCATCTGCCTGGGCGTCTTCATCATCGCTATCAGCCTCTGGGGGCTTGGATTCTGCCGCCTGACGCTCCTGGTAACGAGATTTCCGCTCTCGATCCTCTTTCTCTGCCTTCATGATCAGTGACTCTTCGGTCACCAGCTCATCGCGGCGTATCACGAGATTTCGGATAACGGCATCGTTGTAACGGAAGGTGGTGCTCAACTCTTCCATGGCTTCGTTAGAAGCTTCAACATTCATCAAGATGTAGTGCGCTTTGTGCACCTTATTGATGTGGTATGCCAGCTGACGCCGACCCCAGTCCTCGAGCCGGTGGACTGTTCCGCCATCTTTTGTAATGACAGCTGAATAACGCTCGATCATGCCCGGAACCTGTTCTGACTGGTCGGGATGAACCATGAACACAACTTCGTAGTGTCGCACTCGATCACTCCTTTCGGATTGCGCCACCCGCTTCCGCGGTATGGCAAGGAGATGGGGTTTGCACCCCGTCTAATTTTCTGAGGCGCGGAGTTTACCCAGCACTAGGTCACAATGCAATGCAACTAATTAGCGCCGCTGGCGCTGCCTCACCGCCTCAAACAGGCATACCCCCGTGGCCACAGAGACATTGAGACTAGAAACGCTTCCCTGCATGGGCAAACTCACCAAAAAATCACAGTTTTCCTCAGTGAGACGCCGCATGCCTGCGCCTTCTGCGCCCATGACAATCGCCAGCGGCCCGGAGAAGTCCTGCTCGAAGAGAGTGCGTGAAGCTTTGTCACTGGTGCCAATGAGCCAAACACCCGCTTCTTTCAATTGACCCAAGGTTCTCGCGAGGTTAGTCACCCGGACAAACGGCACCGAGTCAGCCGCACCACAAGCGACTTTACGGGCAACAGGTGAAAGACTAGCAGCACCATCTTGGGGAACGACGACCGCAGTAACGCCCGCTGCATCTGCTGTGCGAAGACAGGCTCCCAGATTATGCGGATCAGTGACGCCATCTAGGATCAGTAATAAGGGTGAATCCTCACGTTGCAGCAGCGCCATTAACCCTGCTTCATCAATGGCATCAGTGGCCGCCCCGGATTTTACCTGAACAGCAATGCCTTGATGACGACCGGCAGCCACTGCATCAAGTGCCGCACCGGTAACACGTTCCACGGCCACGCCCTGATCGCTTGCAAGGCGCAATAGGGCCTGAGCGCGCTTATCCCGTCGACTCACCTCTAGCCATAAGGCATCGATCGCTTTCGGCTCTCTGCGCAACAAAGCCTCTACAGCGTGAAATCCGTAAACCCAATCACTCACCGTTTACTGCGCCCGGGTTTAACCCCCGTGGAGCGAGGCTTGCTGCTTTGGTTTTTACCTCCCTTGCCACCGGTTTTGGTTTTGGCCTTGGCCTTGGCTTTTGGATGTTTAGACGGCGCATGACCGGTCGACTTTTTGTCCGCTGGGGCCCGAGCTTCATTGGCCTTAGACTTTCGAGCTGTACTATTCTTTTTGCCCGGACCCCTTGCCCCTTTACGTCCTTTTGAGGGTGCGCTACCGGAGGCGCCCTCCATCTCCAAATCTATTTTTCGCTCATCCAGATCAACTCGAGCCACAGTGACTTCTACGGGCCCACCCAGTTGGAACGTGCGACGGGTTCGATCCCCCACAAGTCGCTGTTTAGGTGCATCAAAATGATAATAATCGCCGGGCAAAGCACTGATGTGAACCAGCCCTTCAATGTACAAATCCTGCAGTTCCACAAAAATGCCAAAAGCAGTCACAGCCGTAATCACTCCTGAAAACTGCTCACCCACTCTATCCTTGAGAAATTCGCACTTCAGCCAGGCGTCAACTTCTCGAGTCGCGTCATCTGCCCGCCGTTCAGTCAACGAACAGCGTTCTCCTAGCGTGGTTACCCCGGCCAGCTCGTAGGGATACTGCGACGACTGTTTATGACTCAGCGCATCTTCTGAGCGGCGTGTGTGTTTGGGGAATTTACCGCCGCGAATAAGGCTGCGGATCGCTCTGTGCACCAGTAAATCGGGGTACCGACGAATCGGCGAAGTGAAATGGGCATAGGCGGAATAATGCAGACCAAAGTGGCCCTTGTTCTCTGCTTGATAGACCGCCTGACTCAAAGACCGCAACAACATCGTTTGAATCACCGACGAGTCATCCCTGCCTTCTGCTGCGCCCAGTAACCGCTGGTAATCCTCGGGGGTTGGCTTTTCTCCACCCCCCAAATCGAGCCCTAGTTCGCCCAAGAATGCACGGACATTGGCGAGTCTCTCCGTGCTAGGCCCCTCATGCACTCGAAACAAAACAGGCAAACCCGCAGCCTCCAAAAACTCAGCGGTTGCGACATTGGCGGCGAGCATGCACTCCTCGATAAGCTTATGGGCATCATTTCGGTGAACGGGAACGATCGCCTCAATTTTACGCTCAGCGTTGAACTCAATGCGGGTTTCAGTCGTCTCAAAATCGATGGCTCCACGCGCCTCCCGAGCCTCTCGAAGACAGCCATAAAGCGCATGTAAGTGCAGTAGATCTGGGTAGCGCTCGGGGGCTACTGAATCCGCATAACCATCCTCAAGCACTCGTCCAACTTCCGTGTAGGTCAACCTAGCGTGAGAGTGAATCACCGCCTCATAAAACGTACTGCCCACGACTGCGCCCGCGCCATTAATCGTCATTTCACAGACCAAGGCCAGTCGATCCACCTTCGGTTTGAGCGAACAGAGTCCGTTGGATAACACCTCTGGAAACATCGGCACCACACGCTCAGGAAAATAGACAGAATTGCCACGCTCAATGGCTTCCTGATCAAGAGCAGAGTTCGTTGCCACGTAGTGCGAAACGTCGGCTATAGCAACCCATAATCTAAAACCGCTCCCTTCAGGCTGACAATACACGGCATCGTCAAAGTCGCGAGCGTCCTCACCATCAATAGTGACAAAAGGTTTGGCACGTAAATCTACGCGGTATCGCTTGTCATCAGCCTCTGGCTCTTCTCCTAAAGAAGCTGCTTCGTTCAATACCTCTTCGGGCCACTGCCAAGGAATTTGGTGTGCTCGAATGGCAATATCAATCTCCAGACCGGGATCGAGATGATCCCCCAAAATCTCTTCTACCGACCCCTTGGCACCCAGCACTTGCGTAGGGTAGTCGGTGATACGCACCGACACCATTTGGCCTGGCACCGCGCCGCGTTTTTGATCGGGGGGAATTAAAATATGCTGGCTAACGCGGGTGTTGTAGGGCAGTAAAAAACCAATGCCGCTCTCTTCCATGTAACGGCCCGGCAACACGGAAACCGCACGTTCAAGAACCTCGACAACCTTTCCCTCACGACGCCCCTTGGGATCGGTGCTGATGGTCGCCACCAACGTGCGATCGCCATCAAAAACCTTCTGCATCTCTCGACTACTTAGATAAAGGTCATCACCCCCCTCTATCGGCGAGGCAAAACCATAACCATCTCGATGCCCAATAACACGACAAGATTGCAACTCGAGACGCTCTGTCAGGCCAATTCGCCCACGCCGATCGAGGTGTACCTGTCCATCGCGGCGCATTGCCATGACACGACGGCGCAGCGCCTCAACGTCCTGATCGGTCGATAGATCAAGTTTGCTAGCCAAGGCAGACAGCTGAAATAATTCCCCCGACTCCTCTAATATTTTGAGTATTACCTCTCGACTAGCAATCGGATTCTCGTAGCGACTGGCCTCTAGGGCCGCATTAGGGTCTTCAGGCTTTCGCGATTTCTTGGAAGGGTTAGATTTTTTCAAAGTGAGTGATGCTCTCCTGCTTGCGAGTAAGTCACCCATGTTCGGATGGCAGCAGCCAAATAGAGTAAAAGGCCAGTCGTCTCGGGTAGGTTACCAGTTCACCGACAACAAATCGCCGCCGGAGTGGCTCAAACCGCTTCCGCGATCCTGTCGTAGCGCCGAGTAGCGACGCGGGGTTCACCTTCGCCCCTCAGCATCAGTTTATCACTGGAACCCTGACGCCAAAACTTGAGCATGAGACAACTGAATTGTCGGTGCCTTTTCGCGGTTTTTTCTTCGCGGTTTTTTCGCGGTTTTATTTCCTAGCTACAGCTACCCCCTGGTTACATCAAACTCGGGTCATATTTTTAGAATCACACCACATTGTCTGGCTCAAATCCTATTTTAGCTCGACGAGACAACACCCTCGAACACATGAATAGCTATAAAGCATTGAAATTAAACATAAAAGATATTTTCGGGCGGGAGTAATTCAATTTTTAGACCGCCGACAGCACCTTTAAAACTCCGTATCGAGACAAAGAATGTCGCGATTAGATAATTGGTTTGCCCCTTATATGGGTAAAAAACCGCTGGGTTTATAGCACACTGGCATTCTATCTTTTCATAACTCTAGAGGATGTTTCCATGAAAAAATTGATTGCGGCGACTGTCGCCGTGTTCTCGCTCACTGCCATGCAAGCAATGGCTGGCAGTCCTGTCCATATGTGGAAATGCCAGATTAACGATGACATGACCGAAGAGGCTTTGGTTGAGTATTCTAAGGCATGGGAAAAGGCCGCATCCAAAGTTGATGGTGGTAAGAAGATGAAGAGCCAGATTTACTTTCCTGTCGCGGCTGCAGCGGATGGAACAGGCACTGACTTATTGTACATATCATCTTGGCCCAACTTTTCAGAGTACGGCAAATTCTGGGATGCTTACCCTGATTCAGACGCCGCGGCTATGGAAGGCGAGGCAATGTCCTGCCACGGCAGTGCACTTTGGGAAGCTATGAACTAGGCAGCTTCTTACTGATCTTTACCAAAGCCGCCCACAGGGCGGCTTTTTTGTGGTCAACTCGTGACGTACGAAGTCCATAAAAAGTCCATCACGGTGAGAGTTGCTGCGGAGTATTTGCATGTCTTTAGTTTGGAGCTGTAATGAATGGGATCCACTTGAGGAAGTCATCATTGGTACCGCCGCAGGTGCGCGATTTCCCCATGCTGATCCCAGTACACAGTTGGCAGAGTATCCGGGGCGTGCCTTGGATACCATTCCACAAGGTCCGTTCCCCGCTCACATTATTGAGGAAGCCGAGGAGGATCTTGAGACTTTTGCGTCAGTTCTAAAACAGGGAAATGTCACCGTTCGCCGGCCCACACCCTGGGACCACGATAGCGTCTTCAGTACCGTGCACTGGTCGACACCGGGTTACTACAATTACTGCCCCCGGGATATTCTGCTCACGATAGGTGATCAAATATTGGAAACACCCAACGTGATCAGAGGTCGGAGCCAGGAGACCTTTAGCTATCGCGAATTGCTTTTGGAGTACATGGCCTCAGGATCACGTTGGTACAGCGCACCAAGACCAATGCTGAAAGACGAGCTGTTCGCTCCAGAGGGCGATAATCTAACGCCATTGGACTTGGAGCCCGCTTTCGACGCCGCCAATGTTCTGCGCTTCGGACGGGATTTACTGTACCTGGTGAGCGCTACGGGGAATAGGATGGGTGGACACTGGCTGCAATCCGTACTGGGAGAGCAGTACCGGGTGCACTTTATGGAAGATGTATATTTTGGCAGCCATATTGATTCTACCTTGGTTGCCCTGCGACCGGGATTAGTACTGGCCAACCCCGAGCGACTTACAGACGAAACCATCCCAGACTTCCTCAAAGAGTGGGAGGTTATTTATAGCCCCCCGATGGAAAACCAAGGGCGTCACAGTGCTGATTACCTTCATAAGGCCATTGGTAGTGAGTGGATCGACATGAATTTATTTAGCATCGACCCAGAAACGGTTGTCGTCGACAGTGACCAGCACCAGTTGATCGCTTTACTGGAGAGTAAGGGAATGAATGTTGCGCCGGTGAAGCTTCGTCATTCGCGCATGTTAGGTGGTGGTTTTCACTGTGTGACACTCGATGTTCGCCGCCGCGGCACCCTGGAGGGATACTTTCAGGGATCCCCGGGCTAGGCGCTTAGGTCGTGCTCGCAGCCGTCATGACCCTCCTGAGCCTTCTGGGGGTTTCAACGCTGGCATGGTGGCGCTATTGTCGAGTGCTTCAAGACATTAAAACCAGCCCCCCGGCAGATCTTTATTGTCTTAAAGATGAGCCCTCAGGGGATCTCTGGATTCGCACTAAGCATCAAAACGGTGTGCAATGGCTGCATGAAGTTTTTGAGCGCAGTGCGCTTCGCTACCCCAGCTTTATTGCACTTCAAATACCCGCGACGGGTGAACAAATAAGCTATCAAGCGCTCAACCACCGAGCAGAGCAACTCGCTGCCGCGATTGCCCCCTATATCACAGGCCCAGACCAAATCGTTGCAGTGTCCATGGAACAAAACTGTGCCGACATTGTCGCCACACATTTAGCGATTCTCAAAGCTGGCGCCACCCAGTTGTTTTTAGATCCTGCTTCACCGCCCTCACTGCAGGAACATATGCTGCGAGATGCCAATCCCGCGCTATTGATCAGCAATCGTGATTGCGCGGGGATTGATGGGCCTCCCCTTCTGAACATTGCTCTGATCCTGAGTGACGCGACGGTCCAGCGGAAACCGCCATTGTGGCTCGATGACCCGAGTGAGCGCTTAGCCGCGGTGTTTTACACCAGCGGGACAACTGGGCATCCAAAAGGTGTCGAATGTCCTCATAGGGGCTATATCAATCTCGCACGAAGTTACGCCTATTTTTTTGATTTTACAGCCGGAGTTGACGCCACCTCCCTCACTTCGTCACTCGGCTACGACGGAAGCATTTCAGAACTCTACAGTGCCTGGGTAGCGGGTGCAGCCGTGGTACTGCTCACCAAAGACGAAGTACGCTCTGGACCCGACCTCGTTCCTATATTGCGAGAGCAAGAAGTCACCGCTTTATTCTGCCCGCCGGTATTGCTCAGTACGCTCAGCGATGCACCTGAAGATGATCTACCCTATCCCATCTGTCGCTATATTATTCCAGCCGGGGAGGCATTTCCTGCGAATTTAATAGAACCGTGGTCCCGGGCCCGACGACAAATCATCAATACTTACGGACCAACAGAAGCCAGCACCGACACCAGCCGTCAGCTGCTGACTCCAGGGAAGCCCGTCACCATTGGCTCACCCTTCCCGGGAGTGGATTACTTCATTATAGAACCCGACACTACCCATGCTCTGCAGTGGGGCGAAACTGGAGAGCTCTGTATTGGTGGTTGCCATCTCGCGAAGGGCTATCGTAACCAGCCCGAAACCACTGCCGAACGATTTTTTGAACACCCAAATTACGGGCGCCTGTATCGCACTGGCGATCGATGCCGTATTGACCCTAGCACTGGACAGGTTGAATTTCTGGGCCGTCTCGATGCTCAATTTAAAGTACGCGGACATCGTGTGGAACCACAGGGTATCGAGTCTTTTCTTCAGGACGTTATTGATGACATTGATACGGCGATCGTCGACTACCGCGATGAACAGCTCATCGCCTTGGTCATTGCTCCTGAGCGCTTGCCGCCGAGTAAAGATCCGCACCGTGCACTGCCAGCGCCAGCAGACTGGGCCCGCTCCATTCAAATAAAACTTCGGCAGCATTTTCCGGAGCACGCGGTACCCGCGCGAATTTTTATCGTGCCCCAATTTGTGCTCAAACCCCTTTCGGGAAAAATTGATCGCCAGCAACTACCCCCGCTACCCCGCAATACAGCAGCACTTGAGCAGAGTCTGGCAACCCAACACGAAACCCCGACGGCTGAGCCCGCCGAGGGCGAAACTGTATTACATATCTGCCGTGAAATACTCGGGGACACGATAAACTGGGACGATGATTTTGTAAGTTGGGGAGCGCACTCTATTGCCATGGCCAAGCTCACCCAAGCCCTACGCCAGGCAGGCTATCAGGTGTCTGTTCGCGACCTTCTGACCGACTTTCACACCCCTAAACTCGCGGCCCAACTTCCCTTTAGTTCGGTCACCATCCCCCCCGAGGGGGCCATTGACACACCTCCAACTAACCCGGCGACTTCAAAGGATTCAACGCGTCTTGGACTACGCCCTTGGTATTTTGCGCTTCTGCAGACCTTGGGCATTTTAGTACTGCGGCTACCGACAATGTCAGGCCTGGTTCTATTGCTAGCCTGGGGCGACCCCGAGGCAACGTTCCTCGATGGAGACCCCCTCAAACTTATTGTCTATACCTTACTAGCCTTTATCTTTTACCTAGGAGTACCGTTCTTAAACTTGGCCTGGATCATGGTCTTACGCGGGCTTTTTAAGACAGCTGATGTCGGTTGCGGTAATTATCAAAAATGGAGTCACGCGCACCTTCGAGTCTGGTGGCTGGATAATCAGCAGCGCATAGTACTGCAGCCAATGAATCGGTGGTTACGAGCGCCCGGAATCTATGCGTGGTTACTAAGAGCCCTGGGTGCTGACATTGGCAAAGGAACACATATCTCTCAAAGCGCCGAATTTCTGGGCCCACTAAACATGCTAGCGCTCAAAGACGGTGTGGTTGTGCAAAGCGGTGCTCAACTCAGCGGCCAACGCTGGCAAGGTGATCGGCTGATTGTAGATAAGGTCGTTGTGGGCTCTGACACAAAGGTGGGACAGCGCGCTCTGATTGGACCCGGCGTTACCCTAGGACAAGGTTGCTGGCTCACTCCGCTCAGTACCCCCCGGCAAAATGCCAAAGTGGATGACTTTAAAATGATTGACGGCGTTAATGTCGATCCAGTGGGCCGTCGAGTACCATTGAAGCGTAACCGTTACTCAATACCAGCGCCCGGTAACCGATATCTTTCGGAATTAAAGGGCCTGACATTTCAATTTTTGATTGAATGCCTTCTTTTTGTTGTGCCTGCAGCCTTAATTTTAAGCGGCATATCGCAATGGCTTCTGGGCGACTATGCGAACGCGACAAGCATGAGTGATTCCCCCTTATTGCAGCTTCTAACAGACTTTTTCCTCGGGGCCGTGCTTGCCGCTTGGCTCACACTATTGATGACATCATTTTTGACCTGCCTCTTTCTAAGACTGACCGCCTTTGAGCCGGGTGCCTTGGTGGGGTCTAGTCTTGCCGCCGTGCTACTGCGCTACCGACAAGAAAAGATGAACCAAATACAGCGACTGTGGACTTGGACCTTAACGGGACAATACTTACGACGCCTGGCAGGTGTGAGCTACGGAAAAACCGGGGCCAGCGAATGCGATGTTATGGTTAATCTTGTTCCCGAAATGCTCTCTAGCCAGCCCAATATCTTTATGGCAAACAGCTGTCGTACGGGAATGCTCGATGATGAGGGCGACTGGCTTTACCTACGTCCGCTTAATTTTGGGCACAATACTTTTTTAGGTAATAACAGTGTGGCTGAATCTGGCGCCCTGCCCGATCAACTTCTACTCGGGGTTAGTACTCCTGCAGGCGATCACCAATTTCGCCGCTTCCCTGGAATACCTAAGCCCAAAATGACGGTCCTTGCCGGAAATCCAGTCATCGAGTTTGCGCAACCTGAAGATCAAACGACCGGCACAGATACGCCCACCTGGACACTGTTCACGCTGCGGATTTTAGTTGGCGACTTAATGGGTGTGGCGCTTATTCCCGCTATGCCAATATTAGTTTTGGGACTGATGCTGCTGATCCTAAAGACATTCAATGCTCCAGCGGCTTTTCAAGCGCTGGCTGCCATCATTGGAACCACGATATGCCTGCAAGCTTTGGCATTAGGTATCAAGACGTGTTTTGTTCCAAAGTATTGGGGACAAAATCACCAAACACCCTTCTGGTCGCTGCGTCATTTCACTTATTTTCTGGCCCAAGACTGCTTCTTCAAATGGTGTGGCCCGATGCTGCGCCATTTAGGAGGATCGACATTAGCGAACCCCGTCCTGAGAGCCTTTGGTTGTCGTATTGGCAGAAATACGTTGATTCATGAGCCTCTACAGGCCTTCGATTGGCATGCGGTGGATATTGGAGATGACTGTATTATTCAAGGCCAATTACAGCTGCACAGCTTTGAACATCGTCTTTTGACAATAAAGGCAACTTCGATCAAGCCCAACACCGCCATTAATTTTGGCGCCACGGTCATGGGAGGTGCTGTTATAGAACCCCACAGCACCGTAGAGGGGCTTGGCTTAGTGATGAAAAGCATGGTGCTGACACCTGGAGTTCATGCAGGTAGTCCGGTCAACTTAGAGAGTGCGCTGTGACCATGAGAAGCACCCATCTGGCTACAGCCTTTAAAGCGCTTGGTTCCCTGTGCACGCTGCAAGCGGGCAAATATTGTGTCGACATTTATGTACTGCGCTACGTTGACGACCTTCCCTTCCTGTTGGCCTGTGAAAACACTTTAACCGTTCTAGAGCGTCAGCGTGCGCAAGCGCTAAAGGCGGCGGGGGCAAAAAGCGCCTTTGTACAACGACGGGCCTGTCTACGGTGGCTTCGTGACACTGCTTTTGGAAAAAACCCAACACCCACGTCAAAAGCCAAGTGGGATTGTGGTTCGAAAAATAACCATGTCATCAGTGTCAGTACATCGGGCTCATATGCCGTCTTTGCCAGCAGTGCGTCTGCCACTCACCTAGGCCTTGACGTAGAAATTCCCGATGACAAATACAATTCTCTCGAACTGGCGGCAGGGCTATTCTCAAATCTAGAGACTCAGGCGCTCAAGGCGTTTGACTCCGCAACAGCAGACGAGCTGTTTTACCGAATGTGGCGGCTCAAAGAGGCTGGGCTGAAGTTTCAGGGTTGCGGCCTCGCTCAGGGCCTCAATAACACCCTGTTCATACCGAACGCCCAAAGACAAATTACTGTCTCTCAGAACTTCAACCGTAGTCCACGCGCATCAACGGCATCAGCGTTCTACGAAAGCCGCGTTAATGACCTAGATCTGGCGCTGGCATTGCCCGCAGAGCCGGGCGGCGAAGGTCTGTGGCAAGTCGCCAGAGCCACTCAAAGGGCCCAATCGCAAAGTAGCTAAACCAAAGCGTCGCAAATAAAACTTGGAATATGAAAATTGCAGCTGCCAAACCGGTAACAGCAACTGGCCCCAACCAATAGGCCCAGCCCAAGCCATAACTATAAAAAAGCGTGGTGAACACAAGGGTTTGAATGAGATATGTGCTGAGACTCATTCGCCCAACCGCCTCTAGGGCGCGCACTAGCCACCAGTGGCTGCAACGGGTCGAAAAACTGTGCACCAAACAAAACCATGCGGCAACGAGTAATAACGTACCAAACAGAAATACGAGATCACCCACAAGCTGCATAACGCCACCCGAAGGGGTATCACCGAAAACGCGGTAGCCAAACGCATGGGTCATCCACATCTCAATCGACATAGCGCTTAAACCCAATGCAGACAACCATAGACCTCGCCGAAGAACCATTTCCGGCGCCCCGGCACACCGCTCTAAACCACCGCCACGAGCAAAACAGTAGCCCAATAAAAACAGCGCAAACACGGCCCATCCAGAGTCGGGCCATTGATAGTCTTGCCAGGGTATTTCAGGAAGATAAGTGACATGCTCTGTAATGAGCTCGCCCAGAGACCCCGTACTGTATAAGCTGTCCTCTCGGTCTTCTGCCAGCCATTGTCGGGCCTCAGCGACCGTACTTGCCGTATCACTAAAGCCACGATCGGGATCCCAATAGTGCCCGAGAGGAAAAACCAGTAGCAGTGTTATGGCAATGGCAACTAAAACGCGATTGGAGCACTTGTGCAAAAGCAATAGCAGCAAGCCAAATTCCGCGTAAAGCATCAGAATGTCACCCTCAAAAAGTAAGGCGTGACAACAACCAAAAATCATTAACACACTGTAGCGTCTGAGTAGACGCCAGTGTTGTACCCCTGACCGGGTCTGCAACCAAAAAGAAATCCCAAACAGCAGACTGAACAGGCCCCAGAATTTTGACTCAAACAATGCGTGTTTTAACTGCCAAAAAACGCGATCTAGAACACCATCCCAGGCCAACGAATCTGCACCAAAACCATAGAGGTTGACCAGCAGCACACCAAAAAGGGCAAAACCGCGAACGGCATCAATCGCTCTATAGCGCTGGACTAGACTCAAAACAGAACGTCCCACTCCTTGTCGACAAGGCTGATAGACGTTCCCAAGTTAGCTTCAAGCGCCCGCTCATAAACCACCTTGGCTACGGCGAGGTCTTCAATAGCGAGACCAAAAGGGTTAAAAAAAATGCGCTCATCGGGGTGTTCACGCCCCGGTTTTTTCCCCGTAATAATTTCGCCAAATTCAGCGTGTATTGATTCACGATTAAGTAGATTTGCTCGATGCATACGCGCGATCACACGATCGGAATGGATACACTGTTCCCAGTCGTCGACAACGATTTTGTCGGCAAGAGAAACCGTTTCGAACAAGGGATCCATTAAGGATACGTTTAGGAATAAAGACCCTGATTTAAAGCAAACTGGCGTCGCCCAAGCATCATAGGCCGTCGTAGCCGTTAATGCGATATCAGCAGGAGCCAGCGCTGCTTCAAAACTCGATACGGCGGTTGCACCCAAGCCGAGACCCTGTAAGTGTTGGCAACAGGCATCGGCGCGCTCTTCAGACAGATCGTACACACGAATATCGCGCAAATCAGGAAACCACTGACAGATCGCCCAAACTGACAGTGCCCCTATTCGACCCGCACCTACCAACCCCAACACCGACGAATCAGGTCTAGCGAGGTAGCGCGCTGCCAGCGCCTGCACAACGGCTGTTCGCATCGCGCTAATAAGACCGCCTTCCATAATAGCGAGTGGCAGGCGCGTATCAGGATCATTTAAGACAATCACCGCATTGGCTCTGGGCAGGCCACGGGCAGGATTTCGGTGTGCACTGGCTACCCACTTCAACCCCTCAATATCAAAAGCACCTCCAAGATGTCCGGCAAGCCCAATAATCCGATCGGCTACATGAGGGCATTCTGGGCGCTTTAAAAAGCTACTGGGAGGCGCAGTAAACAGACCCGCTTCGTGAGTAACGAAGCAGTCTTCAAGGGCCTTACCCACAACCTCGATATCCGCCGCACCACACTGCTGCAGATCAGCCTGGGTGAGGAGAAGCGTCTGTGCCGTCATCGGGATTCATCTTCGACATTGAATATCTCAGGCACGTTGATACCCCGAGCTGCCAGCCAATCGGGGTCAAACTGGGTTTCGGTATATCGGCTACCGTGATCTGGTAAGAGGCTCACCACATGATCATCAGGACCGTAATGTGGCGCAGCGATATCGCGCATGACCTGAACAGCAGCGCCACCGGATCCGCCCACCAAGATACCTTCACAACGCGCCAAATCGATGGCGGCGCGAATACTATCTTCAGCGTTAACATAAACGACGTGATCAATGAATTTATGGAAATCGTTAGGCATATAATTGGCTGGGGCAATGCTGGTGCCCATGCCGTTAAGATGCCTGGGGGCCGCACCGCCATTGTCTGGCAGCGCGAGCGAGCCGATTTCATCAATCAGCCAAATGTCAGTTTGCGGAGACTGCTCTTTAAAAAAACGAGCAATACCCATGGAGCTTCCTCCAGTGCCCGCGACCATAACAACTGCTCGCACATGCCCGTCAAGGGCGGCGTAAATTTCAGGACCTGTCGACGCAAAGTGAGAAGCAACTGCGGCCGGGCTGTCGTACTGATCCAGATAAATGGCATCGGGGTACTCCGAGAGAACCGTCTCAAGTTTATTCAGCCGAGTAAGGTGATAGCCCCCAGTTTCGTCACGCTGATAGACCTTGATCACGTCAGCGCCTAAAACACGCAAACAAGTCTCGGTCGCAGGGTTGATTTTAGCGTCAACTAGACACATGAGCTGATAACCCTTAACCGCACATACCATGGCCATACCAACACCCATATTGCCGGAGGTACACACGACAATTCGGGCACCGGGAGACAAATTGTGCTCACGTTCGGCCCACTCGATCATGCCTTTCGCGGCTCGATCCTTCATGCTGCCACCGGGATTTGTACACTCGAGCTTAGCGTACAAGCTAGGCTGAGTTGCCGCCCCAAATGCTTTTAGCCGCACCATCGGTGTATCGCCGATCGCATCAAGTACTGTTGAACAAACGTTATTCATTCCGTTGGCAGCCTGCCAATTTTCCAAGCCTCACATTAAAGGGAGACAGAAGAGCCCGCACAATCAAATGGGGGCAGACTGACCCCTTAGAGGGCCTGTCAGACTGAGCCAATACTAGCACGTACATTGACAAGCGCAGCGACCCAGCTTAGTCTCTCCGCCCTCGGATTTCCGAGTTCCCCCTGTGCCCAGGTGGTGAAATTGGTAGACACGCTAGCTTCAGGTGCTAGTGCTCGCAAGGGCGTGGAGGTTCAAGTCCTCTTCTGGGCACCAATAAAAAGTCCAAAACTAAGATGAGTCAACTGCTTGAGGCTGCTCAGATAGCTCGGGTTGATCGCATCGTTAATAGATATTGCGTTGAAGATGCGTCTTTGAGTGTTCAATGGGTAGCCTCCACTCACTGACGGCTGCCAGCCGCGGCAGGCAAAGTCGCCCCCTGCTCTCGCGGCGGGCACAACCACAGTTGCCGCAGCTGAGCAGCGGAGCGCACGGAAAGAGAATCTCGGATCAGCTTGAGCCACTCGGCAAACGCAATACGCAACGGA
>CALKNZ010000023.1 GCA_938091995.1 uncultured Luminiphilus sp.
AACCTGCGCGTCAGAGTTATCACGCAACACGTCCATAGCGCCATAACGAGATTTATCGGCCGGTATCTCGATAGCTGCGAGAGCCTTGCCGTTAGCGTAAGCAAAGAAATCATCTCCCGGTGAGATCGATGTATCCAGCTCAGAAGCGTCGAAGCCGGAGACCAGCGTATCCGCCGCGGATGATCGACCTGCATCGCCCTGACAAGCAAGCAAACCCATCACCAAGCCTAAGACAAAAATCTGTCGAACCATACGCTGAGCCTATTCAAATTATAAAAGTAGTGAAAGGCTACCGTTTGCACTGAGAACTGACCATATTTTTATTGCCTAACAATTAAAAATACTAGTGGCTTTTAGGTTTGTCTCAATTTATTTAATGCCCAGCCGCCGTCAGCCTCTATGGGCTCGTGGGCTACCGCCATTGAGGCAATCTTGGCTACATGCCTAAGCTTAAATTACCACTTAACTTAGCTTTAGAGGTAAGAGATAAGCCGAACTAGCGTTTTTTAAGTAGAGTCTCTGCCCGTGACTGGAGCTGATCATGACTATCGAGATTAGACAGCTGTGCCAATCGATCGGCGGCGGAGTTTGTGTCGGCAACATCAGCTAGAGATCGATTCGCGTATTTATCCTCACGGTGGCCAACGTCTGGCACCGGCCTAAACTGCAGCAATACAAATAAGAGAGCGCCATAAACAATACAGATTTTTGCAATCAAAGCGTAAACCAGTGCTCCCGGATGCTCTCTGGCGAGAAAGACTTCAACATCGTCATAAATCAATGCAGTGACCCCAGCAAACAACAACACCGCCAAACCGCGAAACAACTTGTATTTGTATTTACCGAGAAAAAATAAAATAGAGGAATACTTAACAAGGCGAAATAACGACATGCTCAAATTCCTATGTTGATTCCCAGTAATAAGGCGGCGATACCGAAACCCTTCCAGCCAATACTCGACCAAATTTCCTTCTCTTTTTCAGCCACCAAATACTCAAGCTCCTGGGTGCTATAGCTCGACTCTTCGCGCCCCGCATGGATCATATCTTGTCTCACTCTTGCGATAGCGCGATCGCGCAAGCGTTGGCGAACCACACGGGGCATACGTAGTTTTGATTTTTCCTCAGTCGTCATGGCGACGTTCCTTATCACTGCCCAAGCCTATTGAGTCACGTTCACATCATGGGTGCTCCATATTTTACCACCAATCCACGATGGCGCTGCGACTCCCTGTTACAACACTCTGCGTCGCAAGGCCACAGGGGTCCAATGCATCGACCTGACACTTCTCATCAGGCATGATTATCGTTAGCGCTATGACGGGTAAGTTTCGTACGGAGAAATTGCAATGTCACAACGAGAGCTCACCGAACAAGAAATTGGCCGTTTTGCTGAGGACGGCGTGGTCAAAGTCGATCGGGCGGTGGCCAATGATTGGATTGGTAAATTACTCGCAGTTGCTGACCAACAGCTTAGTAACCCAAGTCAATGGGTTAACGACGTCAATAGGGGAGCCTCTGAGGATCGGCTGTTTACCGATCGCTACCTGTGGCGAAGCAATGATGTTATTCATCAATTTATTCGTGAGTCAGGTTGTGCCCGTCTTGCGGCCCAAGCAATGAACAGCCAATCGGCACGTTTTTATTTTGATCACCTGCTGATTAAAAAAATAAAGACCAAAGCCCCCACACCCTGGCATCAAGATGCTCCCTACTGGCCTTTCTCAGGGAAGCAAATAGCCTCTATTTGGCTAGCTCTGACTCCTGTAACGGTATCGGGCAGTTCACTTGAGTTTATTCGTGGATCCCATCGCGACAACGTGTATTACTTGCCCGCCGTATTTGGGGGTGCAGATAACACCGCAGGCCAGTGGGCCAGCGCACAAACCGGCGTGCCGGTACCCGACATTGAGGCTCAGCGTGATGCTTACGATATTGTGGGATTCGACTTAGAGCCGGGCGATGCGTTGATATTTTCTGCCTGGATGCTGCATGGCGCTCCGGGCAACCAGTCGATGACACAAGATCGCGTCGCACTGTCAACCCGCTGGCTCGGCGACGATGTTTTATGGGACCCGAGAGAAGGCGTAGATCCTACGGTAAATGTGGAACATGTGGCTTTGCGCCCCGGCGCACCCGTTCGCGACAATGCCTTTTTCCCAGAGCTGTATCGGGCATGACGCCACGCTAGCTACCGCCCAATTTGACGAATTTTATGGCGCGTTTGGTATACCCATAGACGGGATTTGCCAATCCGCTTTCACAAAGTAATTTTAAGCTCTTGTTCACAGTCACTATGCTGAAAGGACAAGCTATGGGGATTGAACACATTACCGACGCCGATTACTGGGCAGTACCAGAAACCAAGACATCACATGCGCTCATAGAAAGTTTAGGGCCACTCCTAAAATGTGGCAGTTCAACATTGCTGCCTAATTGCACCCATCCTGGCTGCGTATGCCCCTCATTCAGCACCGAGAAACAGCAACCTGTGCGTCACGCTAGGGCGTAGACGCGGCGTGGTTTCTCGCCAAAACAATGGTGCCTGCATAGATTATCCAAGGCGCCAGCAGCCAGGGCACCTGCCCCTGAAACGTAATGGTACGTCCATTAAATTCAAATAAGAGTGGATTCCACCATGGGCCGGTAGGTGCCAGTGGCGCCCATGATAGGGGTTTACCCACCGCCAGTTGATCATGGTACAGAAACATTTCGACCAAAATATTTTGCCCTAAAGCCCAGATCATGAAGACACTAAAAGGCCACCAGTGCCATGAGTGAAATACCTCTGCTTTGCGACCACCACTGAGCCACATGAACCAAAGGCCCACCAAGGTAATGCTCCCAGCATCGGCGAGTGAGTTCATTAACCAATTAATGTGAATAGGAATAAATTGTGTGAGCACCGCACTTCTGCGTAGATCAACAGGATCACCAGCCCATACGCCATAGGTAAACCAAAGCTCCCAGCCCAGAGCACAGAGTAGAAAACTTCCCAAGTAGACAACGGGCACCCAAGGCGGTAGTCGATTGCGCCGATAGAGCAATGGCAAAATAATCAGGGGCAATACAGCGCTGGTGTAAACAACCAAAATTACTCGTAGGTACTCGAAAGTCATCGGTGTGCCTATACATTACTCAGTTATTAACCGTTGTTTACACTAACAGAGTCTGGGCCGAATCAGACTCGGAAACGCGCTAAACTTTCGAGCCATAGCGGGACTGTTGCCGTTACTAACACCGGAATCAAATCCTCAGCACATCGGGTACTCTACAGGTGATCATTCTCTTAACAGTTGTCAATAGTGGGCTTCACTCATGCTGAATGTCAGACAAGTGGTGTTGTGCCTTGCCATCACAGTGATAGTTAGCGGTTGTAACAACCTGAATCGTCACAAAATCGAGAACTCAAGCCTTAAAAATTGCGAGCCAGAGCTCAATGGCGACGGTTCGATTCGTCGTATGATCTGCCGTTAGCCCTCAAGGCGAGAGTGCGCACAAAAATAAGGGCCCATTGTTGAATGGTAAACATAATGGGGCTTATTGAACGGGGGTATTGGGCGTGCTTTTTCGCAATTCAACCAGTTTGGCGTGCAGCCAAACACTGCTCACTGTCTCAACTCCGTCACATATGACCGAATAAGAACGACCCGTCCATGAACTCTTTGACGCTAAGCGATCAATAAAGTTTTCAGTGGTTTTTACGTAACGCTTACCGCGGCTGTATTTAAGCGCCAAATGCTCAGCGGCGTCAGATGACTTATGCATGCTGCCATTGCGCCTGAAATAGCAACCACTCTTCGCCACTTCGCCCAGTAGTGCCTGTATCTCGCTGTCTACAGAAGATTCGACGGCCGATAATGGCATAGATATCATCAGGGCACCGGATATCCACAAATAGCCTAAAGTTTTGAAGATAGTTTCACGCCCAGCGATAGCCAGGCGCGAGTTTTGACTCATCATCGACGCTGTCTAGTCATCAAAGTCGGAGCTTTGTGTCTTATGTATGCCACCGTAATTAGCCGCTGAAAAATGCATAGACTTAACGCGCCATTCACCGTCGCTCTCTTTCACCCACACGCTGGTGACGCGTGTGCGATAAGGTGACACATCACCTTCGGTACCCACTACGCCTTCGGCGTAATAGCGCGCATAAACCACACCGTCGGCAATTTCAGTCGCTTCGGGATAAACAACGCGCAAATTAGCCTTGCTGCCGACCATATTTTTTTTCCAATCTTCAGCTGATGCTGTGGACTTGGGTTTGTGGAAGCTTCCGTCTGAGTTAGTGCCAAAAAAACCGGTCTGGCTTTCCATAGCCGAGACTGTTTCATGGTCACTGCTATTTCTAGCATCCCAGTAAGTTTCGATGGCCTCTTTAACCAGTGCTTCTGAGGGTGAATGGCCATCGGCCAAAGCCAATGCCGGAAGTAATGTGGCTGCCAAAAGACAGTGCAAAAGGGTTTTCATTTGGTGCTCCTTGTTGGGTTGAAAAAGGTACTGATTAATTGATCTAAGAGCGATAAAAAAACGCGCATCTCTAGAGTGGGTCCACACTATCACTACAACCATTTGACCCAAAGCTAACCATATCGGCCGCATTGACCAAATTTAGTGCTAGGCCCACTGTATAGAAGCTGGTTACTGAAAATTCAGAGATTGTTGCGGAGGTATGAATAACGGTAACGCCGTCACATAAAGCGGCGCAAGCCGCCTTGGTGACCTCCTGAAGCAAGGCGAATGACCGAAAATAGTCTTCAAGCTGCGGCTTGCCTAGCGCCTTACGTCGCTGGTTCTTAGCGTCAAGCTCCTCATCAACGGCCCACTCTATACGTTTAAGGGTGTCGGTCTGGGCACCGGGCAGATGGTGTAACAGCTGACTGTACCGAAGTTCCAGACTCACGTTTTTTCTGTCGGCATTTTCGGCGTGGTAGTCGGCTATGGCATTATCGAGGCACACTAAACACCTTGAAGCACCCAAATCATTTGCGACCAGTGGCGTGATCGCGGAGATACCTCGAGCTGCAGCCGGATCGCCTTGAATCATAATCATGAGTGGTTTGCCCGGCGATTTTATTGCCCAATGCTTTATCAATTGCTCCACGATTCTACCCGCGACATGAGCGGGCTGGCGCTCATCGTAGCTACCCATACCCTCGATAAAAACAGGGTGGTACGGGGCCAACCTCAAGCATAAATCTGTTGGTAAACTCGTCATCTAACACACACTTTGCACCACACAAAAAACATTTCCGTTAGAACGCTGATCGTAGTCTAACCGTTCTACTGAGTAAGTCAGAATGGACTTTTGGTGTGCGAAAAAAGAAAGCTTTCCCGTGACCTATCCTCAACCAAATTGCCCACGCCCAACGGTTATAGACATTACCGATGCTATTTTTGATGGCGCTAGAACCGGACCCAAGCCGATAAAAGCAGCGACACTAACGTTAGTGTTTTGCCGTCGGAGGTTTGGCGGGAGGCGGCTCTACAAGAGGGATGTGGTAATCACAGGTCGGCTTATTGCCGCATTCATAATTACTCATTAGCGCGTAGGTCCCGCGCTCCCGACACGACGTGCAGTAGGGCCCTTGCCACTCTTCACCCTCTGCCACCCAGATTGCGCCCTTCCAAAGCCGTTCTTTACGGCGTTCCTGACGCGATAGGTAGGCCCTGAATGCACTGATCACACTGGCAACCACCACACAGCCCGCCAGAAACGCCGTGAAATATTCATGCTGGGAATAGGTCACAGGTAAAAAGAGCCATTGCCCGGCCCACATTGCGACCACAATTGCTGGCCACCTGAGCCACACAATGACTGGCTTTTTTGAGGTGTTCATAACTAATGTTCTCCCAAACACGCCTACCAAAAAAAACCTAACGAAGATTACCACCAAAGCGTGCTTACTGAATTTTACTTACATTTGCCATCGAATAAACTGCCTTCCCCACCGCTGTTCTCAGTTGATAGCTCCGCTGGAATACGTCGGTGTAATTTCTAAAGTTCGTGAACTGGAATTACAGCAACTTGGTTCAGGTCGTCAAAATTGATTTTGTCTAGAAAGACTATTTCAGCACCATAGCGAGTTAGCAGTAGACCGATAGAGCGCAAGCGGGTGGTTTTTGGACGTGCTTAGATAATACCTTGTAACTAATGATTTTTTCGCCGAAAACCCTGCTAGCGCCCCAGCGTCATCACAAGAGCGAAAAAGCGTCTGTGATCGATAGCAGGTTACGGATAAGTGGCGATTGACTCACTAAACTTGAAATTGGGATACTCTGTGTACACCTTTTCAGTGTCCGTCCATGGGGTACCAGCATGAGAAGCTGTCTCGTCTTGTTAATTGTGTTTATGGCCGCTCAGAGTGCCAGCACAACCGCGCATACCTTAAGCTTTGTCGATGGCGAGCCTGTCTTGCACGCTGACAAGGCGTTTAAAAAATCCTCCTCAATACAAACCGGCGATACCACAAGGACCTTTTTGAGTTTCTTGAATACGCTCTCAATAGTTAGATCGGGCACCTCAACGCTTGGCGTCTTAAAACCAGAAATGCCCAACGCACCCTACATATTTTTGGACAACGAGCGCCTACAAGTATTTGCCGCAAGTGACCTACCTTCGACCGCCGTCGATTCAACCGTGCAGTATACAAATGAAGCCTACGAGCTTTGGATGGGCGACGCCTACTACGGTAAAAATCAGGCCAAAGCTATCTACGTCATGATAACTGGACAGGATCTGGAGGCAGGGAAAGAGGCTAATCGTGAGTACTGCGACTACATTTTGTGGGTGGGGTTTCCCTCTGCGGAGTGGTGTAGCCCCGACACTTATATCGAATATGTGACTAACGGTGGTGCGGGAATAAACTCTTCAGGACCCGTAGAGGGTTATTACTTCATGGTTATGGGGGCGAGAAACGGAGAGCTAGACAGCGGTTATAAGACCATGACCTACCATGAAGTTTTTCACATCTATCAAATGTCCAACGTTTTCAGTGACAGCCCCGACGAAGTCGATTCCAAAATGGGCCGAAAGTCTGGCGACAACCCCAGTGAACTAGTGGCCTGGTGGATGGAAGGCAACGCTGATTTTTTCAGCACCCTCTACACGAAAGATCTGGAGGGCTTTAAGTCAGATATGATCTGGGCTTTAGAGGGCACAGGACCTTTCGATATACCGCGAAAACAAAAGTTTTTTGAAACTGGCATCAAGCTCTACAACCTGTCCTGGGATCAGGGAGATACCGTCGACTTGGGGTATCGGCTTGGCAGCTGGTTCGTTGCTTACTTGGTCGACTCACATGGCGAAGATCAAGTGTACAAATTCTGGGAGACCGTAGACAAAGCCAGCTTTGAGGATACTTTTTTACAGCAGTTTGGCAAGGACTACCGCACTTATATCGATGAGTTCGAAGTGTGGCTGGGTCAGCCCAACGAAGAGCTTTACCTGATATTAGATGGGCTCTACAACGCTAAGGTTCGATAATGTTGCAGCGTAGCCAGCGCCCAGTGATGTGAAAGTAAGCAAGCGGTATATAATCGAAGGTGGGGCCTATGGTGACTTCTGAGCATTGTTTCCTCCTTGAGTTTTCCTGATTCTCCATGTAACCAGTCTGCACCGCGTTGCGCTTATGGCTGAGCGTATCACGCCAACCTCAAAACAGAAGACGCCGACTAACAACGAACGTCGATGATGTTGGGAATAACGCTAAGTGGTAGGAAGCTACAGGGGCTATGGCTACCTAGCAGCCAAGCCAGCTGCCTAGCCCCACGGTGCGCGAACGGGGCTGCTCTGCTATATTTTTGGCATGAGACTTCTTATGTGCCTTTTGCTGCTCCCAGCCCTGTCGTTCGCTCAGGTGCCTCACACGTTTAATAACGGTGAAGTGGCGGATGCTGACAAGATTAATGAGAACTTCCAAAATCTAGCTGATCGCTTACCGGAGCAAGACTCCAGCCATGCGTTCGTCGAACAACGAACTTTGGAAGACGGTAAAGTCTTTACCAAACTGCGGCTGTATGAAAAGGCAAGCTTCTCTGGATTTAGGGTCGATAGGCGACTAGACGATCCAAACTTAGCCTATGAAGATTGGGGGCAGGAGACAAGCATCAACGCGCTGGGATCGTTCGACACCGCTTATATCTATGTTTATCCACCCAAAACAAACATCCCAAACCCCACAAATACTGATCTGCCAGCCACCTGCCCCGACGGTTCCGCTCCTGAATTTTTCTATCAAGCGAGCTATAGCTACGTCATGAGGAACCTTACTGGCGCCATACAGTTCAGTACAGCGTATGGTGACATGTCAGGCATATACCAATGCGCTTCATATGTCTGTGGAGATAACTGCCCAAACGATTTCAATGAGTTCTATATCATGGAAGGACAAGGTATCGGCGACTATAGTTGCATAGAGAGCGCTGTAATGTATGGGCTACTTGGTGGCGGCAACGCTAGAGCGTGGAACAAAGTGAAAGGGCCGAATTGGGTCACAGGCGTTTTTGATGCTAGCTACAACGACGAGTTCGGCACTTACTTTTTGGAGATTATCGCGCCAGCCGGGTGTATCACATCGCAAGACTGAATGATTTCCAGACGCGCCTCCAATATGTAGGGCGCCTATCCAGGTAGGCTTGAGCAACTTCCCTAGTTACCCTCTTTTTTTAAATTCAGCTTCTGATGTACGGGAGCAGTAACACTGGTATCAGCAGTAGGCTTTTGCCCTCCCCCCCCCCACGTGCCTAAGCAAAAGACAGTGTGTATACGAGCAATTTGTGTTAATTCTTGTGTTCATTACTGGGTGATTGCTGAATAAAGCACTATAAATGATAGGTTTAAGGGCGTGAAGAAAGGTGGTGGTGCCGGAGATAGGAGTCGAACCTACGACCTTCGCATTACGAATGCGCTGCTCTACCAACTGAGCTACACCGGCCCGTATTCACTGCGTTTCAGGGCCGCTGATGATACCCGTGACTTAGGGTTTAGTCACGGATCAGGCCACAGCTCCTAGAAAATAAGGTTACGGAAAAAACTTCACTTATTTCACAAATGCCCTGAAAGCAAGCAATGGCCAGACCCTTGCCCGAAAAAGGCCCTGAAAACGTCAACAATTTTTTCACCAGCAGCCTCATTTTTTCACCAAGCTGGTATAACGGACACGTGATCGGCCAGAACCGATTTAGCCGGTAAAACCGTAATGCAAAAAGGAGAAGTCTCATGTCATTGTTTGCCAAAAAATGTGATCGCTGTGGAGAGAGAACCCGCAACGAGGAAGAGGGCAAGCCTGTTTGCGATTCCTGTGTGCAAGAAATGCAGTTGATGCTTGAAGCGGGGAAGGAAAATATCCGTCAC
>CALKNZ010000024.1 GCA_938091995.1 uncultured Luminiphilus sp.
CCATAAAGCTAATCAAGGCTTCCACGATTTAATCAGTTCTTCATAGGCAATGGTCTCTCCTTGAGGTCGCTCATTTGCTAGCTTTGCCACTGGGGATCCTGGGGCATCGATCCATATTTGCGGATCCTTTTGAGCATTCAATTTTGGTCCAAATTTACCCTGCACGCCTGATCGTTGGATGCGAGCCATCACCTTTTCTTGCTGAGCACACAGGGTGTTCAGCGCCTCCTGTGGAGTTTTTTCCCCAGACATGGCATCACCAATATTTTGCCACCATAACTGGGCCATCTTGGGATAATCAGGAATGTTAGTGCCGGTAGGTGACCAAGCTGTTCTGGCGGGTGATCGATAGAACTCGACGAGACCGCCCAACTGGCTGGCGCGCTGAGTAAAGTGCTCACTATCTATTGTCGACTGTCTTGCAAAGGTGAGGCCAACATCTGACTTTTTCAAATCAACAGTTTTTGAAGTCACAAACTGAGCGTATAACCAGGCGGCTTTAGTACGATCAATAGGCGTAGATTTCATCAAAGTCCATGAGCCCACATCCTGATAACCCACTTTAGTACCTTCACTCCAGTAGGCACCATGGGGCGAGGGTGCCATGCGCCATTTAGGCGTACCGTCTTCATTCATCACTGGAAGGCCTGGCACAACCATGTCTGCCGTGAAAGCGGTATACCAAAAGATTTGCTGCGCGATATGGCCTTGTGCAGGAACCGGCCCTGCTTCACTAAACACCATGCCAGCCGCCGCGGGCGGCGCATATTTTTTGAGCCAATCAATCGCCTTCGTAACAGCATAAACTGCCGCAGCATCGTTGGTTGCCCCCCCCCGTGCAACACAAGATCCAACGGGGCGTGACTCGTCATCGACCCTCACACCCCACTCGTCAACAGGCAATCCGTTTGGCGCGCCCTGATCCCCCATGCCCGCCATCGACATCCACGCGTCGGTATAACGCCAGCCCAAAGAAGGATCTTTTTTACCGTAATCCATGCTACCAAAAACGCGGTCCGGGCCTCCCAAATAGCTCATGTCCCGGCCCGTGAAAAATGCTGCTATGTCTTCATAAGCGGTCCAATTTACAGGCACCCCTAACGCGTACCCATACTCCGCTTTAAAATCGTCCTGGGTTTTGGAGTCACTAAACCAATCCTCACGAAACCAATAAAGATTAGCGAACTGTTGATCGGGCAATTGGTACAGTTTGCCGTCGGGAGCCGTGGTAAAACTGGTACCAATAAAGTCATCGAGGTCTAGATAAGGACTCGTTACAGCAGCGCCCTCTACGGCCATGAAATCGCTGAGATTACGAACTTGCTGATAGCGCCAATGTGTTCCAATGAGATCGGAGTCGTTAACATAAGCGTCATAAATATTCTGACCCGACTGCATCTGCAATTGCAGTTTCTCAACGACATCCCCCTCGCCTATTAGGTCATGGGTTACCCTGATACCCGTAATTTTTGTGAACGCGGGCGCAAGGACCTTTGCTTCAAACTCATGAGTTGTCAGCGTTTCTGATGCCACCTTAATGCTCATGCCTCTGAAGGGCTCCGCAGCATTGATAAACCACTGCATTTCTGCCTCTTGTTGAGCTCGGTCTAGCACAGACGTTTTCCCAATCTCGCCATCCAAAAACTCCTTGGCCGCGTCTAGCCCAGCCCAAGCGGGCAGGCTCAAAAATAAAATGGCCCATCGCAAAAAGCGTGTGACTGTTTGGGGTCTTAACATGGCTGCTCTCCAAGTCTTCTGAGACTCATAAGATTTTTTTAATTTTCGATTTACTAATAAGTTATCTGCGACCTACCACCCAAGGCTAGTGGTCACCTTAAAGCCTACACCCAACGAAAAACCAACGCTGCATAGAGCAGGCAAATGACCAGTGCGCCCGTTAACGGGGCGCCAAAAAAATACAGCCAAATCAGATTGATAAAGGCCGAACCCAGCAGCGTCAGAAACAAGCGGTCACCACGAGTAGTCTGTATACCCAAAATGCCACGACGAGGAGTTTCTGGAAAGCGAATAGCCAAGATGGAGAACACCACTAATAACGCCCCAACACCATAAAAAAACAAAGCTACGGGAAACGTCCAGGCCATCCAACCGCTATCGATAAGCGGCTGAGTCCACTGCATGCCGTCTTCTGTACGGGGAACCGATAGCAACAAGATCCCCAGCCCGACACACAGGAGCAACGCAGTGGCCCCATAGATCCATCGCCATTGCGTGACTGTGATTACACCCTCCCCAGAGCAAAGCCCTTGGCAATATGATGGCGCACAAAGTAGATCACGAACGCTCCGGGGATCAGCGTGAGCACACCTGCTGCGGTCAACACACCCCAGTCCATGCCCGAAGCTGACACCGTGCGCGTCATGGTAGCGGCAATAGATTTTGCATCAACCGCTGTTAGAGTGCGGGACAACAAAAGTTCCACCCAAGAAAACATAAAGCAAAAAAAGGCCGCCACACCCACACCACTGGAAATCAAGGGTATAAATATTTTGACGAAAAAATGTCCGAAGCTATAACCATCAATGTACGCCGTCTCGTCAATTTCTTTCGGCACTCCACGCATGAAGCCCTCTAAAATCCACACCGCCAAGGGCACATTAAATAAGCAGTGGGCCAGCGCAACAGCAATATGGGTATCAAACAGCCCCACCGAGGAATACAGCTGAAAAAAAGGCAACGCAAAAACAGCGGGGGGAGCCATGCGATTGCTCAGCAACCAAAAAAACAAGTGCTTATCACCCATAAAGCGGTAACGCGAGAAAGCATAGGCCGCAGGTAACGCCACCCCAATTGATAGAGCGGTATTTATCAGGACGTAAACGATTGAATTAACGTAACCCATATACCAACTCGAATCGGTAAGGATCGTTATGTAGTTTTCCAGCGTGAATTCAGCCGGGAACAAGGTGAAATCAGTGATAATTTCAACGTTGTTTTTAAAACTCATACTGATCAGCCAGTAAATTGGCAACAGTAAAAACCCAAGATACAGACACATAACGAGAGTCGATCCACGCAGGCGCATTATGTGCCCTCCCCTGAATCGCGGGTCACCATGACGGTGTAAAAAACCCAGCTAACCAACAGGATCACCAGAAAATACATCAAGGAGAAGGCCGCAGCAGGACCCAGATCGAATTGACCAATTGCCATTTTCACTAAATCGATCGATAAGAACGTCGTTGAATTACCGGGACCACCGCCCGTTACAACGAAAGGCTCGGTATAAATCATGAAGCTATCGATAAAGCGTAACAGCACCGCAATTAGGAGCACCCCTGACATTTTCGGCAGCTCAATATGACGAAATATATCCCAGCGATTTGCCTGATCAATCCTGGCAGCCTGATAGTAAGCCTCAGGTATTGACTGCAGGCCCGCATAACACAGTAGTGCTACCAAGGAGGTCCAATGCCACACATCCATGACAATCAGGGTCACCCAAGCATCAAAGGCATCATTGGTGTAATTATAATCAACCCCCAGTGCAGCCATAAATCGACCTAGTAAGCCAATGTCGACCCTGCAAAAAATTTGCCAGATGGTTCCCACAACGTTAAACGGTATCAGCAACGGCAACGCCATAAGCACTAAGCACAAGCTCGCCCAAAAGCCTTTCTTAGGCATATTTAGCGCAATAAAAATCCCCAGCGGTACCTCAATCGCAAGGATGGTGCCTGTGAACAACATTTGACGTCCCAAAGCCGCATGAAGACGCTCAGAGCGCACCATTTCTTCAAACCAACCTAAACCATTCCAAAAAAATTGATTATTTCCAAAGGTGTCATTAAAGGCGTAATTCACGACCGTCATCAGAGGAATAACAGCAGAAAAAGCCACCAGCACCAAGACCGGCAACACGAGAAACCACGCTCTATTATTTTGAATTTTTGCCACTAGAAGGCCTCACCCTGAACCCGCCAGCTATCCGAGTAAATATTGATTTTACCCGGAACAAACCGAACCCGATTCATGGATGTATCGAAAGGCTGCCCTTCCTGCACACTGACTGCGATCGGCGTCTCTCCAACCAGTGCGTGGACAATGCGGCGATGACCCACATCTTCGATATGCTGAATGACTACGGGCAAACCTTCCTCTGCGGTGAATTCAACATATTCAGGTCGAATGCCTACCTGCGTGTGTCCCAAAGCTGTTCGATAGTGCGCGTTCAAAGAAATACGCTGGCCATCAATAACCGCGGTATTGCCCTCAATCGTGGCATCGAGGAAATTCATTCCCGGAGAACCAATAAAATGGCCGACGAAAGTATGTGCCGGCGTTTCAAATAGTGATTCTGGGGTGCCCATCTGTAAAACACGACCCTCGTGCATCATCACTACCGTATCAGCAAAAGTCAGGGCTTCGATCTGGTCATGAGTGACATAAATCATGGTGTGCCCAAGCTCACGATGCAGAGATTTAAGCTGCGTTCGCAACTCCCACTTCAAGTGCGGATCGATAACGGTCAACGGCTCATCGAATAAAATGGCATTGACCGACTCTCGAACCATACCTCGACCTAGGCTGATTTTTTGCTTGGCATCTGTCGTAAGCCCCCGGGCTTTGCGATCAAGGATATCTTCCAAACCAATCATTCCAGCAATCAGCCCCACTCGCGCCTGAACAGCGGCCCTAGTGAGACCACGATTTTTTAAAGGAAATGCCAGATTTTCTCTAACCGTCATGGTGTCGTATACCACTGGAAATTGAAAAACCTGAGCGATATTTCGCTTCTCTGCAGGCAAATTAGTGACGTCAGCGCCATCAAATAAAACACGGCCCTGAGACGGCATAATCAAACCCGAGATAATGTTCAAAAGGGTGGTTTTACCGCACCCCGAGGGTCCCAATAGCGCATAGGCGCCGCCTTCCTGCCAAACATGGTTCATCGCTTTTAATGCAAAATCACTATCGGTTGTGCCATTTGACGCGTAAGTATGCGCAAGGTCAGATAACGTGATCTGAGCCATAAAACGTCCCCTAAGCCGCGTCAGCGCCGCAGGCGACTAAGCACCCACTGGCGTCAAAAAAGTAAAGCCGCGCAACGTCGAGCCAAGTATCGACGCATTCTCCTACCACCATAGTATGCAAGCCTGAAACAACGGCAACCCAAGTAGACTCGCCATAGCGGAGGTGCAGAAATGTTTCAGACCCCGTGATTTCAATGGCAGCTACGGTGCAGCGCAAATGTAGCGCCGCCGATGTTGATTTGGACACATCTGGCGATTGAATTTTTAGATGATGAGCACGAAAACCCAAGGTATAGGTTCCGTCAGGAAGCGCAACCCATTGCTCTTGGGTAGGCAGCCTGGCATCTTCATTAAAAGCTAGGTAATCGCCGGTTTTTGTGCCCGTAATAAAATTCATAGGAGGGTCAGAAAAAACCTGAGCGGTAGTCAAATTTTCGGGCTCGCGAAATACCGATAGCGTGGAGCCAAACTGGGTTATGCGTCCCTCCCATAGCGTGGCCGTATTGCCCCCCAGCAATAGTGCCTCTTCGGGTTCTGTCGTGGCATAAACAAAAATCGACCCGGCCTGCTCAAAAATACGGGGTATTTCGACCCGCAGCTCTTCGCGTAATTTATAGTCCAAATTAGCAAGGGGCTCATCGAGCAAAACCAGTTCAGCCTCTTTCACTAGGGCTCTAGCTAAAGCACAACGCTGTTGTTGCCCACCTGAGAGTGCCAATGGCTTACGTTGCAACACGGGGGTTAGCTTCAACATCTCCGCGGTACTACGAACAGCATGATCGATGACCTTTTTGGACTGTCCCTTAAGCCGCAAAGGGGAGGCGATGTTGTCATAAACCGTCATGCCCGGATAATTAATAAACTCCTGATAGACCATCGCAACATTGCGTGCTTGTACACGCCGGTTGGTGACATCATGACCTGATGACAAAATGCGGCCCGTGCTAGGCCTATCTAAACCCGCCATCAAACGCATTAAAGAGGTTTTTCCCGAGGATGTTGGGCCCAGCAGTACGTTCATCGTTCCCTTTTCGAGAACAAGGTCGGTGGGCGCAATATGTAACCGCCCATCAACAACTTGCGAAACACTTTGCAATTCCAGTGACATTATTTTTCCCGTGATCTACAGCCCAAGAATACGCGCTTTCCGCTGTATCGGTGAGAACTTACACCCTATCTTGCGCATAGCGCTCATCACCATGCGGAGTATGTTGGCGACAAGGGCTTACCTATCGGTGATCTCTAGAAGCGCCGTCAGGAGATCTAGGTCCACTGAAGTCTTTATGGCTCGGTATTTCGCTAAAACGACCGGTAGCAGTGTACGCTGTGCAAGTCATTTCACTCAATATAGGCTGCTACCAAGAACCTGCGTATATTTGTGGCCTGATGCCAGAAATAGTTCAGCGAGAATGGCAAGAAAAAGAATATCTCTGCGCCACCGCGCCAGCGGCACCTTGCCTATCATGGGCACCGTAAATTTACCGCGAGTACTGGAGAAAAAAACATGAGCAGTTATTCTATGATCTTAGTGTCGCAGGTAGACCGAGTCTGCACGATAACCCTTAATCGACCCGACGATCTCAACCCACTATCTTGGCAAGTACTCAACGAAATAAAAGTCGTTCTCGATGACGCCCTGCACAATGAGGGAATCGGCGTTATTGTTATCGAAGCCGCAGGCAAAGCATTTTCCACCGGCTATGATCTTCGCGAAGAGCATTGGATCACCTCACAGTATCCTGCGAATTTTTCCGATCACGTCGATATTAGAAAAGATCGCGATGATGTACACACCATCGTCGACTACTGGATGAAGATGTGGCGCTATCCCAAGCCTATCATTGCCAAGGTGCAAGGAGATTGTCTTTCAGGGGCAGGTGAGCTTTTAGGTGTCTGCGATTTAGCGGTTGTCAGTGAGCGCGCCCGGTTTGGCCATCCCGCAGGCCGGGATCTCGGCATCCCCCCTTCGATTATGTTTTGGCCGATGCTTATAGGCTATCGGAAGACCAAAGAACTGCTCTATACGTCGAGGCTTATTAATGCCCATGAGGCAGAGAAAATAGGCCTGGTCAACGAAGTCGTTCCCCACGAAGATTTAGATACGAGGGTGGCACTGCTAGCAGCTCATATCGCACGTGCTCCGTCAGACAACCTATCGATTCTCAAAGAGGTATCGAATACCTGGTTCGAGAACATGGGGATGGAGCCTTCTGTTCGCCGCGGCGCAGATCTTGACGCTATTTATCACCAGTTCGATAGCTTTAAAGATTTCTTTCGCACCCTGCGAAAGGAGGGCGTAAAAGCGGCCTTTAAAAAGCGTCGTGATTTATACGGATAAATCATTGAAACTTACTGCTAGTTAACAAGCTCCACACGCTGTGCCAAATCGTGTCGTATAGACTTGCCAGCAGTAACAATAATAAGGACAGCCCAGCTACTCAATAATGCGCTGCTTGCCCAAGCTACTTTGAGGAATAACTATGGATCTTCCAGTCGGCTCGAGTTATGAAGAAATTTGTAAGAACTTCTCCTGGGACATCCCCAAGCATTTCAACATTGCAGACGCGGTCTGTGATCGCTGGGCTAAAGATACGAGTCGCATCGCCATTAGCCATGAGTCACTAGACGGTAGTGTTACCCACTATAGCTTTGCTCAGATTAAAACCTATGCCAATCAGCTCGCCAATCTGCTAGGTACACTTGGTCTTCAACCGGGTGACCGAGTTTTGGTGATGCTAACGCAGTCACCGGAGTGCGCCATCTCCCACATCGGTTGCTTCAAGGCTGGCATTGTTTCTTGTCTGGCTTCGGTTTTATTTGGACCTGACGCCATCAAACATCGGCTACTGGGAAGCGACGCTCAGGTCTGTATTACCAACAAAGCCAACGCAGCTAAGGTTGCTGCAATCAGGGACGAATGCCCATCACTGCATACCGTCATTATTATCGATGATGAAGACCCGGATAACGCCTTGCCCTTCTGGCAAACCCTTCACCAGCATTCTGAAATTTACCGGAACAAAGTGACCCTTGCCGAAGACACGGCTTGGATTAGCTATACCTCAGGAACTACCGGGCACCCAAAAGGAGTACTGATGCCGCACCGCTTGTTGCTGGGTAATAAACCTTTGTTTGAGTACTACTACGACTACGGGCCCAAAGAAGGTGATGTGCTATGGTCTCCGGCAGACTGGGCCTGGATCGCAGGACTAATCAATATTCTTCTCATCGGTTGGTACTCGGGCTGTCGTGTCGTGTCGACAGACATGCAGGGTTTTGACGCCCAGGCGGCCTTCAGAATTTTAGCGCAACACAAAATTAACGTATCTTTATTGACTCCGACGGTGCTTAAACTGATGCGCCAGGTCGATGCCGAGGCTGCGCAGAATATTGACCTGCGCGTTGTATTAAGTGGGGGCGAGGCAGTTGGTAAAGAGCTGGCCCTATGGGCTGATAAGCGCTTTGGTCTAACGATCAGCGAGGGCTTTGGCCAGACTGAGTGCAATGGCATGATCGGCACCAACCCAAGACTCATGGAGGTTCGTCATGGGTCACTGGGCAAGGCCATGCCGGGTTCAATTTGCGCGATCGTTGATGACGAGGGCCGTGAAGTTAGCACCGGCACCAAAGGCAATATCGCCATAAAGCGGCCACACCCAGCCATGTTCTCTGGCTATCTTGACAACCCAGAGGCCACAGCCGCCAAGTTTATTGGTGACTGGATGATTACGGGAGATCTGGGCGAACAAGACGACGATGGCTATCTTTGGTTCCACGGCCGAACCGATGATGTCATTACCAGCTCAGGCTATCGGATTGGTCCAACTGAAATCGAGGACTGCCTACTAAAGAGTGACGCGGTTCAACTGGCCGCGGTTATCGGAGTCCCCGATGAACAGCGCACGGAATTGGTCAAAGCCTTTATCGTGCTTGCAGAGGGTTTCGAGCCCACCCAAATACTGGCTGAATCATTACAACAGCTGGTCAGACAGCACCTGGCAAAGCACGAAGTACCCCGGCTTATCGAATTTGTTGACGCGCTGCCGCTAACAACAACAGGGAAAATCATGCGGCGCGCGTTGCGGGATCAGGAAATCGCACCACCTCCTGATAGGGCCAGTTAATGTTCCTAGCATCTCAATGGTAAGTTCACACAGAAGATACGGAAAAGGCTAGTACTGACCTCGCAGCCGTTCAACCAGACGCGTAAATAGCATAGATTTGCTACCTGCAGATGAGAACTCAAGCCTCTCCCGGCTCTAGCTCAAGAAGCTTCCATTGCGGGAAAAACGAGCGTAAATTCAGCGCCTTTCTCCCAATTGTCCGCGCGAATAGTCCCTCCAAAGCTGGTGACAATACCGTAGCTTATAGAGCCGCCTAGCCCAGTCCCCTTACCTTCTGCTTTGGTAGTAAAAAAAGGTTCGAATACTTTCTCTAAATCGACATCGCTCATACCACCGCCTGAATCCCTAATCACTACGCAGACGTGTGAATCTTGACAGACGCCCTCAACCCACACCATACGCTCGTCAGGGCTAACATCACTAATGGCGTCGACCGCATTGCCAATGAGGTTAATAAAAACCTGCTCTAACTGACTTTCGACACAAAGAATCAGGGGTAAATCGGCGTCGATGTTGACGTCAACATCAACGTTGTTTTGATTAAGCACATTACTTAACAAGGTAAGAGCGCCGGTTACCGCCTTGCCAACAGACGCGGGTTGCATACTTGTAGGAGATGTCCGCCCAAAGGTCCGCAAGTGATCGACAATTTTGGCTGCTCTGGAAACAGATGCGGTCAATGAATCCAACTTGAGGATGGCGGTTTCGCTGTCGATTGGCGACGTAAGCAATAATTTTTTAATATTCAATGCCACTAACTTCATGTGATTCAACGGCTGATTGAGTTCATGAGCCATTCCCGTCGCCAGCTCACCCAGACTCGTCAATTTCGAAGCCTGTATTAGCTGAGCTTCTTTGGCTTTTTTCACCGTTAAATCAGTCAGTAATACCCAGTGACTGGTTTCCTTCAAGCCCACCATTTCAATCCGCCCGAGTACTGCATACTTCACAGTACTGCTGAGTTCCAACGTCACCTCCATTGCCAGTGCATTTTTACCTAAGCCCGCAATTTTTTGATCTAACGCAGCCCGCGTCTCTTGACTCCCATCAATAAAATCCTCAAACGCTTGATTCGTAGAAATGACGTTGTTGGCATGTCCATAGGCTGCGACACCCACAGGAATACCCTGAAATAACTGCTTCAAACTGGCGCTCAGCTCATCCAAAGCCTTTTTTTCTTCCAATTCTGACTTACGGGCCTCCCGCTCTGCTCCTAGCGCTTTTTTCGTCTCCAGCTGGGCCTTAACCCGATCGTGATAGGCAGCCTCTAAACGCTCGTTCAATGAGGTCAGCTCATCCACCTTAGTCGCAATAGCATCCTGACGACGCCCAGCAATTCTTGCAAAGGCACCCAAGAAGAAAGGGGCTGTATCTATGATCCAGTGCAGAGGCTGAACACTCTGAACCTGCAGGATATTTTGAACGCTAAAGGGAAGCTGCTGAGAATGAAGATCGAATAACGTCGAGATAATTGGAAATAGAAGTCCAAATAAAGCGCCAAAGATTGTGTATCGGGTTTTCTGCGTCATAGGTCAAGTCTACGCCCATCAAAATAGTTTGGCGACGAGTGATAGAGCAACCTTTAAAATTTGAATGAGCTACCGAATAAAGACTGGACCGTAACTCCAAAGCTGTGCCAGTGTAGGTGACGGTCGCCAGATTTCACCCACCTGCCAAAGGAGTGTGCGTTTATGCGGGTCATCGGACTAGAGCTAGTCGCCATCATTAGCTCGCCAATCTTGTACGGGTTAATCTGCCTGCCGCTGAGCAACGCATTGCTCGCCCAATACCCCAACGAGGTGAACAGCTTAGGTGGCACACACAGCACCCAGCTAGTCGTTGCCATAGAGTTAATACAGCTCATCACTTTGATGGTTTGTGGCGCAGCCCTTCAGGGCATAGCGGGACACCTTCCAAGGTTCAAACTGATACTGGTGGGAACAACTATTGAAATGCTCGTCATCGCCATCTGGGTAGAGGCTCAATACTGGGATGCCATGCCGATTTGGCACCACTTCGTCTTCTTCACCCTGATTATTCTCGGCCTCGCTATGGGGAGCGCCTTGGCGGACCGATGGCGACGCGCCCGATCTTGATCGATCGGTATCAGCTGAGCATATTGTGCTCTGAGTGGAACATTAGAACCCTAGTCATCGACTCGCCTCGAAGACATAAGCAGCAAGGGCCTCGACCTCATCGGTATTTAGCTGCCCCCCGTAGGCTGGCATCGCTCCAACGCCCTGTGTAATCGCGTTGCGTAGCTGAACTAAGCTAGGCTTTAAGGTGTTGAAGTTGGGACCCACCACACCTCGAGCATTGGCGTCTTCGAGACTGTGACAGACACCACACCCCGGTTGAGCCTTGCTCTTAAAAATATCCTTACCCAGTAAAGCCTGGTCCGATAAAGTCCGCGCCGGACTAGATGCCGCGGCATTTAGAGATGCCGCCGCTGGCGGCTCTGCCACCAAGTTCGACTGATCGGATTCCTGGGGCATGGGCTGAGGCAGCGCCCTTAAGGCGGTAATCTCAAGCCCGTGGTCTTCCCAGCCGTTGTGGCCGTAGCCGCGATGGTTATCTTCCGCTTGCCGAGGTTGCTGCTCACCCTCAGCATCAACAGCACGACTGACGAAACGATGTTTTCCAATACCGAGTTCAATTTGCAAGGTGAAGGTGCGCCACGCGTTAGGGCCCAGATCGGGACCCAATAGCTGAGCTACCCGCCACGTTTTACCCGAGTCACTCGAAACCTCTACCGACTGAATGCCACGCTCACCAGAAAAAGCAACGCCATACAAAGTATTAGGGCCTGCTAACACCGGCTCACCATCAGCACCTGGACCGTTTAACCAAGATTTGACCGGCATGCGCCACATGGAGGGATGCTGAGGCCCACCCGACTCGCCCTGCGGTCTAAGTCGATAACCCGACTGTTGAATCTTCGCCGAGGACTCCTGACCGGTTGCCGCTAGCTGCCTAACCCACTTAACGTTATTAACCCCAAAGTAGCCCGGAACAATAAGCCGTAGGGGTCCACCGTGAACAGCTGGCAAAGGCGCACCGTTCATCTCCCAAACCAGTAAACAGTCTTCTAACCCCTTTGCCATAGGGACAGAACGCTCGACAACCACGGCATTTTTATCGATACCATCGGGCAGTTCCTCGCCCCCTGATGCCGTCAAAAAAGCCGCATCATCCTCGACCCCACCAAAATGATCAAAAATATCGGCCACCTTCACTCCGGTCCATAAGGCGCAACCCGCCGCACCGACACTCCATTGCGAGCCGGAAGGATGATGAGGGAAAAATTCACGCCCGTTGCCAGAGCACTGCAAAACCGTAGCAACGGTCTGTATCTGCATACGTTTGAGATCCGCTAGAGTTAAGCTTCCCGACTGCAGACAACCGCGCACTTCAAAAGACCAACTGTCACCCAAGCCGGTAACCGATGCAGGTGGCATGGGCAGATTATTTCTCACAAAAAAGTGCGACGCTGGCGTAATAGGACTAAAGCCAAACTGACTGCGACGTGTTTCTAGCGCCCATGGCAAGTCGTTATGAAGGGTAAATGTAGGGGCACGCTTACCGAAGGGCATGGCGCGCTGAGCGCTTGCCAAAGTAACAGATTGACCGGCAAGGGCAACACCGGCCACCAAGCTTTTGATCACAAAGCGCCGTGATAGTGACTCCATCCTTGCTCTCCTGCCTTTAACTTTTAATATCACCATACAAACTGAAATGCCGAAAAAAGCCAATAGGCTGTGAAATTTACGACGCATTCACAACCATCGCCCATGACCTAGCAATCCCAAGAAGCGCCACGACAGTGAAACCCTCCAGTTCCTCGTGAGCTATTGCAACGGTATCGGTCAGCCTTAAATGTTGGCTCAAAGTGAACTAACCCCGCCACTTCGATCTCCAACTTACCAAGCAACGGCCGTCAGCGAAGGCGGCGTGTGTCCATAGAGGGTGTAAGGTGCGCGCAGTGTGTTACCTAAAATTGGATCAGCCCTTGGGAAACACAAATACCACGTTGACCCGCAGCGCCCACCCCTTGGGCCCAGCGTCGCTCGACTCGACCCAATATCGCGCACCACCGCCAATCTGCATCAGCTGATTACCAAATTTCATTAACTGATTTGCGCCAAAGTTGACGGGAACGGACCATTTCTTCTGATTCCAATCATAAGTAGATTCAGTATTGATATAGTAAGTGAGCTTCTTCGGCGTGATGTAAGAGACAAAAGGCTGCACGAAACTCGCATTGACCTCTCCCCCCGGGAGCAGCGGATTATCTTCTTTTGCAAACGACCACAAATGGTTCCCCAGGAATCCATAGGTCCAAGGTCCCGACTGCTTCAAAACCAGACCGGTAGGTCCCGCAGCCCAAGCTCTCGGGCCCAATGCCTCTTTAGTGGCGGTTGGAATATTAAGGACCGGCCCCACACCCCAAATAAGCCCACCAGCAGTGGGTGCTTTAGGCGAAAAGAAAAGGCTCTGTACGACATCACCCAAACCCGACTCACCTGACCCGGCAATAGGATAATCAGACTGGTCAATGATGGGTAAGATGGTTCGAGAAATCATGTTCCAATCATCATTGATTGAGACAGGAATAACAGGCTGCACATTGGTCTTCCAAATAGAACCCTTCTCATTGAGACCATAGCTATCATCGTAGTTAATCTGTATCGGCACGCTGATGAGCGAAGCGACAGGGTTGGCTAACTTTTGAGCGATAGACTCATCATCGGCTGCAACACTTAACGACACCGCAGCTAAAAAACCGGTAATCAAAGCGCCTATTGAGCGCCTTAACATAAAAGCCTGCATAAACTCTCTCCAAAGAAATGGGTTTTGTAGGCTCGCAATCAAGACGCGCCCTCGGGAATGACATCACCGAGGCGCAATTCTTTATCGTTCTGAATGAAAACGCCACACGCATATGGATTCTGTCACCAAATGCTAGCTGAGCGCGGCGTTTGTCAGGGGCGTTAGATACTTAAATCGTCGCAGTTGTAATCTTTAATGTCTTCTTTAGCCGTGGCATTCCAGATAAACGTCTTATCTTGCTCGGCGAAGGGCTTATAGCAATAGGGGGATTCACTAGGGAAACGCTGCTGTCGTGCATCAATCGCGTAGCCTAGCACTCGGGTACGACGAGCAATAATCGATTCATCAAACTTCTGTGCATCACTATGAATTCCGCCACCCTGCACGCCCAAGACCGAGGAGCGACGGTGAAACCCAAAGTTCACCGTCACCCTGGGTTCGAGTCCACAATTTGGAAAAGACCCATGCAGCAACTGGCGATTACAGATCACAACATCGCCAGGGTTACAGACCAGCGGCACAGCACCTTCTAGCCGCTCACTACCCGACTCTGCCACCAATTTACTGATATCGAGCTTTCCCAGTTTGTGCGTACCGGGCACCACCCAGACACCATTGACTGCCGTACTGCCGTGCAGCTGAGCCATAAAATTGAAGCCGTGAATATCCTCATCAAAGTCATTATTGTCCCAGTGGGTGACGCCATCCTGGTGCCAAGCAACCGCTGCGCCAATGCCGGGATCTTTGATAAACAGTGCCTCATTAAATGGCGCAAAATCGGGCCCATTAATCGCCTCTGCAACCCGCAAAAGCTGGGGATGCGCATAGGTACGTAAACAAGCTTCAGAAAATTGCAGCGAACCCAAAAGAATAAAGGGAGCTGCGGCGGGTGCCTCAGCTGCAGCCTCAGGCTCGAACATTTTCACCTGATGACGCCCGTTAGCAAGGGAAGTACCCCCCAAGGGGTCTCCCAATGGCTTCGACCAAACCAAGGTCAGCGCTTTAGAGTCTGAGCCAAGTGCCGCTTGCCCAGAGGCATTCACACGGCTCTCGGGACCCGTGGGAAAACGCTCACGCATTGCACTCAAATCAGACGCAATATCAGAGAGCTCTTCAGAGGTCAGTACGTCCGTAAACACATAAAAACCATAGCGAGAGTAAGCCTCTCTAATACCAGGGTCGAGGCCACCGGCTTCATCAAACTGAATAGGCCCCCGGTTATCTAAATTCAGAGCTGTTTTATGGCCCGCCTCTAAATAATGACGCATAGCCTCGGCTTGATCGCCGTAGTACGCCGAGCAAAGATCAATGGACTTGGTGATGTCGCTCACTGTATGTATTCCCGAGAAACCCTTTTCCTGCGCAATACCATACTCACGCGCGCTGTAAAATTCAAAATAAAAGAGGGCCGTTGTCGAGACAGGCCGTCCCTCGAACGAGCGATGATGACTGGGGCTGTTAGCTCAATTGACCCTAGGTTGGGTCGCTAGGCTTTGAAAAAAAGCCAGTCCCGGTGTGAAAAAATCCAGTCCAAGCGCCGACAAATGCCACAAAAACTCGAATATATCTAAATATTAATTAACAAAATCAATTATTTAAGTGATATCAGCCCGAGCGATCATCATTTAACATAAAGGTTGACCCACTAAAAATAGCCGCACTCATGCAATACAATCCGACCCTAGATGGGCAATCGTTAATACCAAATAACTTTTCCACATCGAATTCCAACGCGCAATTAGCTGACCTGAGCAGCCGCATGTGTAATACCATTTTAACCGCGCTTTGCGTTTTAGGGGTGCCGGCCCTCATTGCTAGTTTGTCGCGCATTTCTGACTTTGGTCTAACACCGGTCATGGTCAGCCAAGTTCTTGCTCTCTCAGGACTTATTCTTGTCACCATCAGAAAGCGCAGTCTTAGCTATGAATTGCGTGTGGGTGCCTTGCTCGCCTCAATCTATGTTCTCGCGATCTCTGGCTTGTGGTCATTTGGCCACCTAGGTGGCGGCAAATTAATGCTACTAGTCTTTATCATACTGACCGCCCTATTTACGGAGACTAAATATGCCTATGCCGCAATTGCACTCAGTGCTGTAAGCCTGATGCTGTTTGGCTGGGTTTTTGTCTCCGGTGACTTAAACGTATCAGCTGCCACCGACGATTATAATAAGTCACCACAAACCTGGATTACCGCCGCGCTAACCATAGTGATGTTAGGCGGCTTCATCTCCCTAGGGGTTTCACGAATATTGACATTCCAGAGAAGCTTGCTTGTATCTCTAGAAAATCAGGCTTCCTATAACGCAACGCTGGTTGAACAAGCCGCTGCATGCATGCTGGTGGTCGACAATAATTATCGTCTTCATGATGCCAACGCAGACGCTCAGGCTCTGCTTATATTGGCGGATTCAAAGCAGTGGCATCGCCCGCTATCTGAGCTCATCGCACCGGGGCACGGTACAGAGCGACTAATTGAGAGCCTAAAAACCGCGCTTTCGGGCCAACCTGTCACCAACTTAGAGATTCAAATGCAAGGAAAAACAGGTCAGCACCTAGACTTTGTCTGGAACATGGCGCCCCACCGGAACTCTGATGGCGACGCTATTGGTATCATTTGCGTTGGACAGAACATCACCGATCTGAAGCACGCGCAGCAGCAGCTGATACACAGTTCAAGATTAACAACGCTTGGAGAGATGACGACCTCCATCGCACATGAGATCAACCAACCCCTGGCTATTATGCGGCTTTTGGTCCAAAACCTACTCAAAAAGATTGCATTCAATAAGGCAAAAAATCAGGCCTTAGACTCAGAACTTATACAATCAAAATTAGAGCGTATTGATCAGCAAATCGAACGCGCTGCCATTATTACAGACCACATGAGACTCTTTGGCCATAAAGAAGAAGGCCCCCAAACTCAAATCGTTGTCCAATCCGTTATCGAGAATGCTCTCTCACTAACCGCAGAGCAATATCGCTTACAAAATATTGAGCTCACCTATAAAAAGCCTGACGAGGACATCATCATTACAGCTAGAAGCCTTGAGCTAGAACAGGCAGTACTTAATGTCCTGAGTAACGCCGAATATGCTGTCAATAAATTTAGTCCTACAGGGAAGAAACACATCAGTCTTGCACTTTTCAGCAATCCGACTTCGACCCTAATTGAAATTTCTGACTCTGGCGCCGGTATTAGCGAGCAAGTCCTCCCCCACATTTTTGATCCCTTCTTTACCACCAAGGAGACAGGCGAGGGTACGGGACTAGGTTTATCAGTGACTTACAAACTACTTAGTGATATGGGCGCTTCTATTTCAGCTGCCAACTCGGCGTCTGGAGGGGCAACCTTCACCATCGAATTTGCTAATACCCAATAGTCGACAATGGCAGAAACTGTCCTTCGACTTGGCGGCAATAGGTTAATCGTATGGGAGCGAGAACGCCGCGCATCACTGAAGAATGCTAGCTGCTGTAGCCAACCCCACCAGGTAGACAAGAGGCCTTTAGAGTACGGTCTGAGTGACATTCACACTGATGACCAGTAGGAAACCCCAGGGTACTGGAACAATCATTCAGAGCTGAGCGCCTAATGAGTCGAGTAGTGAAAGGGGTCGGCAACGCCACGCTAGTGGCACAAAAACCCGCTGAAAATTCAGCCATCACTCGGGCGCTGACCGACGCATTGAGATGTCATGAGACCTCAACCAATTCGAGTACCGTACCGTCAGGGTCTTTAAAGCAGATAAAACGAACTTGTGAACCCTTGGGCCCCTCAACTTCAGCCGGTCCCTCTGATAAAAACTCGACACCCGCCTGTGCCAGAGTCGCCATGTCTTCATCGAGGGCATTGGTTGTGAATGCAACCCGCGCGATACCCGGGTGCGCCATGCTGACATAAGGTATACCCGTCTCCTGAGGATCTTTCCATTCCAATAAATCGATGACGATGCGACTGGGGTGTTTCATTAATGCACCCTCTACTAGGTAGCGTTGCATCCCCACAGCAGCAGCTACGTCACCCTCCCCCTCTGGGGTTACCGGCATGATGACGGCAAAACCCAACATTTCATAAAACTGCTTAGAGCGCTTGAAATTGCGACAGTTAATGTTGATATGCAGTAATCCCGTAATGTTCATGAGCCGCTCCTCGGTGGTTTGGGTTGCACGGTCAAACGCTTGAACCGAAGCGACCATGACTCAGGCATCAACCAAAGCGCGTAAAAAAGGCTCTTAGCCAATCGGCCACTAAGATACCGTAACTTTGGATGCACCGCCGTCGCTGCATGCACTATGTCGTTCACCGCCGCCGCGGGATCTTCTGCAATGCTGCGCAATTGTTGCGTGTTTTTGTCTACGTATTGATCGAGCCAAGACTCAGGCCAAAGCATTTGCCAATCTCCCGCTGGGTCATCGGTGGCCATCGCCTGCCAAGTAGCTCGGTGTGCAGGAAAAAATGTCTCAGCCATCGGTGTGCGCATTGTGGCTGGATTAATCACACTCACCATAACCCCGCAGAAAGATAGCTCCACTCGCAGCGCATCGGCATAGGCTTCAAGCGCAAATTTAGAAGCATCATAAGGCGCATTCCCGGGAAGGCTAACAATCCCATCAACGCTACTCACTAAAACCACGCGACCTTTCGAACGCCTGAGTGCACTGAGTAGCTTTTGGGTTAGCAATACGGGCGCAAAAAAGTTGACCGCCATGACCTGACGATAAGAGTGTATGGGCTGGTAGTCGACGAATCCCGGCATAACAGTGCCCGCGGCGTGGACAACCCCCCAGAGCAGGCCCTCAGTGCGACTGTTTATTTCCTGGGCGATATTTCGAACCGCATCATCATGGGTCAAATCAAGCTGAGGTGCCCAAGCTGCACCCGCTGCTAATGCCTTTTTGGAACCTTCTTCGGTATAGCAGCACGCAATAACCTTGGCGCGACAGGCTGCCAATGCTGTGACGACACCCAAACCAATGCCCGAGTCACAACCGGTCACGACCAACCAACGACCGGTCATATCTAAACGCTGCTGACGTATCAGGCTTTTGTAGAGCAGGCGCGCTACTGTGAGCAGAGCTACCGTTAAAGTCGCGAAACCAAGCACCAAAACAACTGACAGTAGAAGTCCTGAATTTTCCACCGACATCGGCTTTCTCTCCGTTTATCAAAGACTCATCAGTCTACCCCGTCGCCGCAGTACACCACTACGTCCAGCAACTGCGCGAATTAAGCAGTAGCTTGCCAAACGCCACTTAAAAAATTAACATATGTTAAGTTAACACATGTTCATTTAATTTTTAACGGCACAACAGGCCGTTTTTTTAAGAAAAAAACACCGCTTGAGGGATCTATAAATCATGCCTAGGCACGCCTTTTCTGTAGAAGAAATTGTTGTCCAAAAGCAGCGCATTATGGATGTGGCCGCGCAGGTCATGGCTTCAGAGGGCATTAGCCAGTTATCGATGCGAACGTTAGCCACCAGCGTCGATATGACGGCTGCCAATCTTTACAACTATTTTCCAAGCAAGCGGCAGCTGTTCATAGAAACGACACAACGCGGCTATGAACTGCTAGATCAATACACAGCGGCGGGCATTGCCGACTTTGATCAGCCGCGCGAAAAATTGGCAGGCCTTCTGAAGTCAGCCGTGCGCTTTGCCCATGACTGGACTGGCTACTGGGAGCTCATGGTGCACCCGCCCTCACAATTGAGAACAGATCTCGCCGACGACGACGAGGGTGATCTGACAAGTGACTTACGCAAACGCACGTCAAATCGCATGATTGATTTATTTACCACATTGCTAAGCCGCTCGGGCGTCACGCTAACTCCAGCCAATGCAGACTCTTCGATGCCTGGTATTGACGGGATTGCCGAACAAGGCTTCGGACCAGACACCATTTGGGTGCGTGTTATTACCTTGCTCACGAATACCCATGGACTCATTGATCTTTACAACCACAAAATGTTGGACGGCTTTGAGGTCGACGTCCCACCGCTGATCGACGCACTGATTGACAGCAGTATCGACATTCTCCTACCCGAAGATTTAAACGCGCCCGCGTTAAAGGTTAGTCCATAGATGAACGCTGAAGCCAAACTCATTAATGTCGCTCAACGCAACTGTGACTTTCATCGAGGCTTTCTTGCGCTACAAGAGGAGCACAACGGCTGGGTAAGCAATATTCGCGGTACCTTGCCCGAGGACTTGGTCGGCACCTTGTTTCGTAATGGCCCCGGTACCATGAATGCTGGCAGCGAAGCTTACGGCCATTGGTTCGACGGCCCTGGAATGATCAGTGCCACCACCTTTACCAAGGGCAAGGTTCATTTCAAAAATCGCTACGTACGAACACCCAAATATCTTAGCGACCTGGAACAAGGGCGCGTGTCTAGCCGTGGATTTGGCACCCAAATAAAAGGGGGATGGCGGAAAAACATTTTCAAGCCTATATCCAATCCAGCTAATACAGGGATTTCGTGGCATGGCGAGAAGCTGTGTGCCTTTTACGAAGGCGGTCAGCCCTACCTTCTCAACCCAGAAACTTTAGAGACTGTGGGACCCGAATATTATGGTGACACCCTCAGTGCGCGCAGCACCATTAGCGCTCACGGAAAAATTCACCCCCAAACGGGGCATCAGGTTAACTTTGGTATTAATCTCGTTGGCCTAGGTTGGCGCGGCATCAAGTGTGCACTCGACGTTCATGATATTCCAGCCAATGGTCATAACGTACGAAGTTGCCGTATCCCCCTACAGCGATTTCCTTTTTTGCATGACTTCGGGCTCACTGAAAATTACGCCATTTTCGTGGTGAGTTCGATTAACTTCCAACTCGGAGGCCCTCTCTTAGGGACCACCACGCTCAGCAATAACTTGAAATACAACGACCAGCAAGCCATGCGCGGCATCGTCGTAGATTTACGCACCATGACCGTCGCACAAGAATTTGAGTTACCCCCCGGTATCGTAGTGCACTTTGCTAACTCCTTTGAGATGGGAAACGAACTCATCACCGATTTCTTCCACGCAACCAGTACCGAAGGCTTCGCCTGGTTAGGTGATGTGTTTGATGTCCAAACAGTCGCCGGGGCTCAGTTAAAACGTTTGCGCATCAATCTGCCGACGGGGCGTACACATGTTGAAGCTTTTAGTCATGCTCCTGTCGGCGAATTCCCGGCCTGGAATACACATCGTACCGGTTTAAACAGTGAGCACTGTTTTTATGTAGGCCATGCTCCTGGTCGAGAACAGGGCTTTTTCAATAGCTTTGTGACGCTCAACACTCGTACGGGAGCTTGCACCCACAGCGACGTCGGTGAACATCGTTATACCTCTGAGGCTTTATTTGCAGCGAAAGCGCGACCTAAGACAGAAGATGATGGCTATTTAATTGCGGTTGTTTATGACGCCCGCACGCATCGTTCTGAAGTTCAAATTCGCGATGCGCAAAATCCTGAAGAGGAAATTGCCGCGGTGTTACTTGACCACCACATACCTTTTGGCTTTCACGGCCACTTCACCAACGATACTTTTATCGCATAGCTGAACCTTCAGACAACATACCCTCCCCGGCGCCTTCATTAGCAACGACAACTCCAAGGCTGACGAGCTCGCGCCTCGCGAGTACCAAACAGGCTGTGAGTGACTCAATGAACGTTAATACGCTCTTCGGTATCGTTTATATGCCAACACAGAGCGCGACTCAGACTCTACTTAGGGCTATGATTAAAATCACAGCAACTCGATTGATCTGTGCCAAGGAGAGTGACCATGGCATCACCAATGTCGCCTATCGAAGCCGCTAAGCTCACGCTACCCGATATCATTACAGGACATACCGCAGGCCTATCGGTCAAAACCAATAGTTCTGCAGTCACCCTGCCGGTGCACTTTCCCGGTACGGGTGAAATCATTACCCATCTTCAAGAAGATAATGCCGCACAGGTAAATAGTGCTGTTGATGCTGCAAAAGTTCGGTTTCAAACGGGTGAATGGTCTCAATGCACAGTTGACGAAAAGCAACGGGTTTTGCGTGCGACAGCTCAAGCAGTCCGCAATCAGGCCCAGGAGCTGGCGCTCAAAGAGTCGGTTTGTGCCGGGCTGCCCTTTGCCCACCTAGCTGCGCGTCAGATACCCAGAGCCGCTGATAACTTCGATTTCTTTGCCGACTACATTGGCCAGCTAGCCGGGGAAACCTATGACCAACTGCCCGAGTACCGCACAGTAGTCACCCGCCAACCCGTGGGAGTCGCGGCGCTCTATACGCCATGGAATGCGTGTTTGGCACTGTCGAGCATGCAAATAGCCTCCTGCATTGCGTTTGGTAACAGCTGCGTCTTGAAGCCTTCTGAATTTGCACCCCTCGCAGTTTTACAGCTCGTGCAACTACTAGAGGCAGCAGGACTGCCTTCGGGCGTTGTCAATATTGTTAACGGTAGAGGTTCGGTTACTGGAGCAGCACTTGCCAAGGCGGAGAATATAGATCGTATTTCCCTCACGGGGCGTGGCGCTACAGCGCGCAAGGTCATGGCGGCCGCAGCCACAAAACTCACCCCGGTGCATTTCGAGCTAGAAGGAAAGTCAGCCAATATTATTTTTGACGATGCCGATATCGATCGGGCGATAGACGGCGCCTTAGTGAGCGCTTTTGGTAATAGCGGGCAAATCTGCATTGCTGGATCACGCATTTTGATACATGCCAATGTTGCTGATCGGTTTATTGAGGGTTTTGTTGCACGCACAGAAAACCTAAAGGTTGGGGACCCGCTGGATAGCACCACCGAGATCGGCCCCATGGCCTTTGCCCAGCATCAGCAACAAGTCCTTGAACATTTAGCCCTCGCCAAAGATACGGGAGCAACACTGCTCACAGGCGGACACGCCATGCCAGAGCTGGGCAATGGCTACTTTGTGGCACCCACGGTTTTTCAAGTTTCAGATAACTGCTCCCCGCTTTGTCAGGAAGAAATATTTGGACCCGTTGTCACGATTCAGGTTTTCAATGACGACGAAGAGGCTTGGACCCTGGCCAACGATAGCCGCTTTGGTTTAATCGGTTATTGTTGGACCGAGAGCCTGCAACGCGCACAGGCCTTCCAACAGCAAGTAGACGCCGGCACTCTCTGGCTGAATACGCCTATCGCCAGAGACCTGCGCGCACCCTTCGGTGGATTCAAAGCGTCCGGTATCGGTCGAGATGGCCCCCGCCATGCCGCAGATTTTTTTACCGAAGAGAAGGCCACCATTGCGGCCCTGGGGAAACCCACCCTTAGAAAGATGGGTGTTAGCAGGCATTAGGCAGCAACGGATGATCATCCTTAAGTTATAAGCACCGCCAAATAAGACGATACCCGCTCTAAAAACTAACACTGGAGTCGGGACGCAACCTCTCTCATGAGGGCTTCACAAAGTCGCTGGCGCCCTCGATAATGAGAGAATCGAATTGACATAGTCCGATCACTAACCCGGGTTTTGAGTAACCTTCCTGAAACAGGCAAGAGCACCAGCCCCCCCTGTAAACGAAACACTATTAAGCGAGTAGCTCATGGAAAACCTGCAGAATTTTTATATTAATGGCTCTTGGGTTTCTCCTGACTCCACCGCAACGATGCCAGTCATCAATCCGGCAACCGAACAGATTGTGGCTACCGTTGCACTGGGAAATGCTACCGATGTCGATAGGGCTGTCGCCGCCGCCAGCGAAGCTTTTAAAACATTCTCGATGACTTCAAAACAAGAGCGACTGGCCTTACTGGAACGCATCAAACAGGTGACAGAGACACGCTTTGAAGATCTTGCTCAAGCGATGAGTCAAGAAATGGGGGCACCCATTACTTTTGCGCGGGAGGCGCAGGCAGATGCCGCCATTGGTCACCTACAGGGTTTTATTGAGGCATTAGAAAAACTTGAGGAAGAAGTTAATTTGGGCAATGGTGAGCTACTGGTGCGGGAGCCCATTGGCGTCTGCGGACTGATCACACCCTGGAACTGGCCCATTAATCAAATCGCTCTGAAGGTGCTTCCTGCCCTTGCGGCAGGCTGTACCTGCGTCCTCAAGCCCAGCGAACATACACCACTGTCCGCAATAATTTACACGGAAATTCTTCATGAAGCGGGTTGTCCCCCTGGGGTTTTCAACCTTGTTAATGGTGTAGGACCCGAAGTGGGTACGGCCATGTCGAAGCATCCTGATATTCAAATGATGTCCTTTACAGGGTCAACTCGGGCAGGCACTGCAGTGACCCATGATTCAGCAGAATCTGTAAAACGCGTAACCTTAGAACTGGGCGGTAAATCAGCGAATCTGGTTTTCGCCGATAGCGACCTAGAACCACGGGTTACCAATGCGGTGGCCGAATGCATGGCGAACACAGGCCAGTCTTGTGATGCCCCCACACGTTTACTGGTAGAGCGCAGCTGCTATGACCAGGTGGTCGAAATTGCACGCCAAGCTACGATCGCTACCCGTGTTGGGGACCCAACAGAAGAAGGGGACCACATAGGGCCACTATTTGATCGCATTCAGTTTGATCGCGTCCAAACTTTAATCGGCGTGGGTATCGATGAGGGAGCTCAGTTAATAGCCGGTGGTTTAGGCAAACCCGACGGATTTGAAACCGGGTGGTATGTCAAACCAACCTTGTTCGTTGACGTACACAACCAAATGCGCATCGCTCGAGAAGAGGTCTTTGGACCGGTGCTCGTGATTATTCCTTTCGACACGGAGGATGAAGCTGTCGCCATCGCCAATGATTCACCCTATGGACTGGCCGCCTACCTGCAAACCGGTGATCCTATCCGGGCCCGAAGGGTGGCACGCCAGTTACGGGCAGGCGCCGTTCATATCAACGGTGGCGTTTATGAGTACGGCTCTCCCTTTGGCGGTTACAAGCAATCAGGGAATGGTCGTGAAGGTGGCGCAATGGGGCTTGAGGACTACCTCGAGACGAAGATCTTACACGGACTGTAAATGGCCAGACGGACTTCTTGCACCCTATAGCACCGCGTCAGCTAGACCAGTCGTCATTAACTACCCGAAATTGTCTAGCACCATCAGGAGCAAGAATGGCGGCCGATTCGACCTCGTCGCTGTAGGAAGCAGGTAAATATCCAAGCCCGATGTTGCAGCATAGCCGGGGTGAATAAACGGCACTCGTAACCGTGCCTAAGTATTCACCAGACGCCCCTTGAATCTTGTACACAGTGCGTGGATTAGCAATAGGTGGCCCCTCGATGACAAGCTTCACCAGGCGGTTCTTAACCCCTTCTTCGGCAATAGCTTCTAAAGCATCGCGCCCCAAATAATCCGCAGACTTTCCCAGTTTAAAAAAGCGATCGAGACCCGCCTCTAAAGGATTATTGGCCAGGGTCATGTCATTGCCATAAGACAGCAAGCCACTTTCGATCCGCTCAATGAGATTGGGGCAGCCTGCCCTCACCTGCAAATCCTCTCCCGCGGCAGCCAGCGTATCCCAAAGCGATATGCCGGCATCGGGCTCCTGTAAATAGATTTCATAGCCTCCCTGGCCACTCCAACCCGTGCGCGCCACGACCACGGGTGTGCCGGCAATCTCTGTTTCTACAAAACGAAAAAACTTCAGGTCTCGAATCGACTCACCCAGAACACGACTCAACAGGTCTGCAGATTTTGGCCCCTGAATAGACATGGGAAAGACATCGGGATCAAAGACACGCACATCGAAACCTTTACCTAAGGCCAACCCCTTGGCCCAAAGTAAAACATCAGAATCTGATAGTGAAATCCAAAAACGGTCTTCAGCTAGCTTTAAAATTAGGGGATCATTGATGATTCCTCCCGCCTCATCAATGAGCGGCGTGTAAATACACTGCCCCACCTGGCAACGCGAAACGTCACGGGGCGTGAGGTACTCTACAAACTGCGCCGCGTCTGGGCCCTTTACTTCCACCTGTACTTGGCAGGCAACGTCCCATAACTGCACGTGCTCGCGCAGATGCCAATAATCGGCTTCAAGTGATTCGTAGCAAGTAGGTAACACTAAATGGTTGTAAACCGACGCTGACTTTGAGCCCTCTAAGGAACGTAACTCAAACGGTGATACACGCAGGCGCCTAGAGAAAGAAATGACGGGAGCATTCATAGACGTACTCTTTTTTATTATGTTGGGTCAGCGATAATTTTTTGTCAGCAGTCATTCGAAAATAGCACTGCAGATTGCGCGAATAATGCGCCGCCAGAGGACACTCTTGCAATAGGGCAAAGACCCTTTAGATTTGGTAATTTTGCGGCATAATGGGGCAAGTCGTAATCACGGGCCGAGCTGGTAACCGCGGTACAAATCCCAAGGCAAACAGAAGGTCTCGTCGGTATCAAGCATTTACCTTCCTCAAACGACTGGAGTCACACCGTGCCTATGGCCTACGGACCGGGACGCCTAGCGGAAATTGAAAAAATCTTACAGGATGCCCTTACCTATGATCGATGAGCGCTCCACCTGCCACTTGATTCTAGGGGTAACCTGATGGATAGCTTCGCTCTAACCATGATACTCAGTGTCATGGTTTATTTAGGCACCGGATGGTACGCGGGGCGTAAGGTACGACATCTCGACGATTACTTTGTCGCGGGTCGCAACGCCCCCACCTTACTCATACTCGGCACTTTAATTGCAAGCTTCATGAGCACCAATGGGTTTATTGGCGAAGCCGGCATGTCCTACAGTGGGCACGGCCCACTCATTATTATTATGACCGCCGTCAATTGCCTGGGCTATGTCATGGGTGCCCTATTTTTTGGTCGCTACCTGCGCCGAAGTCGAGCGCTGACGGTTCCCGCTTTTTTTGGTGCGCGCTTCCAGAGTCGACGCATCCAATCGTTGGCGGGACTTTCCATTGTCGTTGGACTCAGCGGCTATTTACTTGCCGTCACATGGGGCGTTGCATTGGTCATCATGCAAATGACCAACCTCTCAGAGCCCGTCGCCATTATTTTAGTATGGAGCAGTTATACGCTGTTCACTCTTTACTCAGGCTCTAAGGGTGTCATTTTGACGGATACCCTGATGTTCGTGCTATTTACATCGATCGCCATCGTCGCACTTTCATACCTTGTCAGTGCCAACGGCGGTTGGTTTGCCAGTATCGAAGCATTGGCCCTTTTCGAAACCAAACCCGATATCATTGCCTGGCACGGTGTCGTGGGGCCTGAAACAAACTGGGAAACACCGGGCGAAGCGCTACTCTGGGCACTAATTTTAGGCGTTGCATGGGGCGTTGTCGTCGCCGTTAGTCCCTGGCAGTCCAGTCGCTATCTGATGGCCAGAAACGAGCATGTGGTGATTCGTTCAGCCTGTGGTGCGGCCATTACCATGTTGCTGCTGTATTTGGTAACCACTTTTTGTGCAGCCATTGTTAACCTTAGCGACCCCAACATAGAACCTGCAGAAAGCGTCATTATTTGGGCCGCAATGAATCAAGTTCCCACGCTGGTCGGTGCCCTGCTGGTGTGTGGTATTTTGGCCGCAGGTTTATCCTCGGCATCGACGTTTTTGTCTTTGGTTGGCTTTAGCATTAGCAACGACGTACTGAAGTTGCCAAAGAACACCAAAGTCCAGCTACGGGTCACTCGTATTACTATGCTGCTGGTTGGATTGGTCGTTATTACCCTAGCCTTGACCTTACCCAGCAATATTTTTTGGATAACTTACTTTGCAGGACCTCTATTTGCCTCATCATGGGGTGCGGTTGCCTTCATGAGTATTTGGAGTTCGAAAATCACCGAAGCCGGAGCCTTCTGGGGTATGACCGCAGGGTTTACCGTTAATGTCGTCATGAATCTTTTATCGCTGAATGACCTAGTCAGCTGGCCCGTCTTTTGCGATCCGATTTTAGTCGGTGCCTGCGCCAGCTTCATGAGTGTTGTTCTCGTCTCCAGCTTTGGAGAAGTGTCCTCCGAAGAGGCCCAATACCGAAAGGCCCTTCATGAGGTGCCCGCTGGTGAACACGATGACCATCAAATCCGTCAAACACTAGTCTGGCCCGCCAGCATGATACTCGTGGGGATGACCACTATCGGCATGCTTTACTTTTTTTACGCGCAGCCGTACCTACAGGCACAGCAAACTCAGGAATTGGCTCCCACCATGATGAGTGGTGAAACGGTTCTGGCGCTCAGCTATGGACTGCCACTAATTATTGGCGGCGTTCTTGTTTGGCAAGCGGTTAGACGATTTTACGGAAAAGCCCGTTAACAGGGACATGCACAAAAAGCTGTGTTCACGGCCCTTATTGAAAAGCGCCTTGTCGCATAAACCCAATGATGGCTAAGAGTCATTACAATGGCGGCACACTAACGTGGTCTACGCACAGGTCGCGACCTGCCGACGCCGCTCAGGCCTCGGCGACCGACTTGGCGTTCCTGGGAATGTGGATATCCATTTGTGGGTAAGGGATCGACAAGCCCTGAGCATCAAATTCAAGCTTAACTTTTTCGGTAACATCCCACAGGACTGGCCAGTAATCGGCATTTTTAACCCAGGGCCTGACGATAAAATTCACCGAAAAATCCGCCAATTCTGAAACAGCAATTACAGGCTCAGGCTCAGACAAAACACGGTCGTCTGCTAAAACAATCCCGCGGAGGATCTCCTTTGCTTTTTTGAGGTCGTCACTGTAATCAACCCCAAAAACCATATCGATTCGACGTGTACTGCGCGTTGAGTAATTGGTGATGATGCCGCCGTAGATAACTCCATTGGGAATGATCAGTTCGCGATTATCTCCGGTTCGCAAAACTGAACTAAATATTCCAATATTTTCGACGACGCCCGCGACCCCTGCCAATTCAACAAAATCTCCGGCCTTGAAAGGACGGAAGACAATTAACATAACCCCAGCAGCAAAGTTTTGCAGGGAATTTTGTAACGCCAAACCCACTGCAAGGCCGGCCGCACCCAACAAGGCAATCAATGAGGTGGTATCGATTCCCAGTTGATTCAGAGCTGCGATGACCACGAACAACAACAATATGGTTTTGGTAATAGACGTGACAAAACCAATGAGGATGTCGTCCATTTTTGACTTTGTGAGGAGCTTTACAACGAGGTTAGTCAATGCACTAGCGAGCCATTTTCCGACCATAAAAATGATAATCGCGAGGGCAATATTAGCCGCATAGGGCACAATGAATGCGTCAATGAGATCCTTAATATTCAGTTCCTCGAACATATAGTCACCTTTGCGTAGGCCATTTCCACTAGTGGGCATGTAAGCTGATAGCGTGTCAATACTTCAGCACAACTTCAGCACAACTTCAGCACAACAATGGTTGTGCCCTGGTCTCGTCCCACTGAACGCCCACAGTGGCCGGCAGTGCCGACCACATTCACGTTCAGCTCTGCGGCCATAGTTTCCCTAAAATAATTCTAAGGCGGCAAGCCTGCCGGCATTAAACCCTCACTAATGCGCAGATCTTATTGCCCGAGGGATCACGTAAATACGCCAAGTACAACGGACCCATACCACCTTCACGGACCCCTGGGGGTTCTTCGCAGGTTATGCCACCACTCACCAAGCCCGCAGCATGCCACGCGTCTGCAGCTTCCGTGGTTGCTGCAGCAAAGCCAATAGTGGAGCCATTGCCGTGTCCTGCGGGGTTGCCGTCGATGGGCTTGCTCAGCGCAAAAATTCCCGTATCCGTCATATAAAAAACGCGACCCTTCTCATCCATAACACCGGGGCCGTGTCCTAAAGCTCCCAAAGTTGCATCATAAAACGCCTTGGACGCTTCGATATCATTGGCACCGATCATAATGTGGCTAAACATAACGCTATCCTTTTACATTGACTGCTAAGTGAGGCTTTTCCACGTAAAACTGTTGGGGATTACACGTGCAAGCGATCGTAAAGGGAACGTCCAACCTTGTCACACTCTTTGTTTAAAAAAGCATACCGTCGCGACATTAATGTGGCTCTCCCAACTCTGACTCAAATAATTTGAGAATACGTCGGTACTGATCCAACCAGCTTTCGGGATGAACGTAGCCATGTGGCTCGAGGGGATACGATGCCAGCTCCCAATGCTCTTTTTCAAGTTCGATAAGCCGCTGAACCAGACGCACTGAATCTTTGTAGAACACATTGTCATCTAGCATGCCGTGACTGATCAGCAAGGCGCCTTCAAAGCCCTCAACAAATTCAATAGGAGAGCTACGATGGTGGGCCTCGGGATCGACCTCAGGCGTGTTGAGAATATTGGCCGTATAAGAGTCGTTGTAATGGCGCCAGTCGGTGACCGGGCGTAGAGCCGCACCTGCAGCAAATACGTCGGGGGCATTAAATAAAGCCATAAAAGCCATAAATCCACCATAAGACCCGCCATAAACACCAACCCGATCGGGGTCTCCGCTGTGATTTTCAACCAGCCATTGCACCCCGTCTATAAGGTCTTCCAATTCCGGCGTTCCCATCTGCCGGTAAATCGCCGTTCGCCAGTCACGTCCATAACCGCGACTGGCGCGGTAATCCATATCTAAAACATGATAGCCACGTTCAGTCAGCAGGTTGTGGAACATTTGCTCCCGAAAGTAATAGGGAAATTTATGGTGCGTATTTTGGGTGTAGCCTGCGCCATGGACGAACATCACGATGGGACGCAAGCCCTCAAAACCGCCCTGTGCGGGATAAAACTTGGACCAAATAGGCTTTTCAACGCCATGCCCTGACGGGATGGGTACAAATTCGGGTTTCTGCCAATGCATGGTGGCATAAGCCTCATTAACAGTATCGGTCCCTAGCTTGAGACTACCCGTTGCCAAATCTAAAACAATAGACTGGGTAGGCCGATAACTTTCAGAGAACAGCAGCAACGCCTGTTCCCCGTTCGGGTGCAGAGCAAACGCCTCTACACCCTTAAGATCGGTTAACCGTGTCATTGTTTTGGTGGGAATATGCAATCGATACAGGTCGTACTCGGTAGGATGGGCACGGTTACTCAGCACCAGCGCTGACGCCCCATCAGGCAACCAAGCGACATCGGTGACTTCGAACTCTCCTTGAGTGTATTGCACCACACTACCGTTCGGTTGAGTGGTATACAGATGACTGTACCCAGAGGCTTCCGATAACCACCAAATCTGATTGTTACCCGGAATCCACCCGACATCGTTGAATTGCCAGTTTATCCAAGCCGAATCATGCAGGTGTTCTACTAAGGTCAGCTCCTGAGTTTCTGCCGTTAGCCGTAAGGTCCATCGATCCTTATTGTCAATGGCGTGCACCTGTATCAACGCATCAGCACCGTGATCGTTCCAAATCAGCCGCTCAAAGCTCACTGGGCGCAGATTTTCTGCATCGTAGACAGGCAGATCTTGAGCACGCTTAAGCTCAGCCAACGGATCCGAATCAATGCCAGGAAGCTCCGTCATGCTCAAGTCAAACCGCTGCCGTTCTTTTAAGTCTAAAAGCCAAAGTGACTGAGGCGCGGGTGACTCTCGACCCACCAAACGTCGAACGTCTTCAACATCGACATATCCAGAACGGGTCACATAGTGGGGCATTTTATCGGCTTGATTGTTATCTGCATTCGCTGAACGCACTGCCGCTAACAGCCAGCGTCCATTGGGGGACAACATGCTATCAACCAACTGATAGTTGGCCCCTAGATACCATGGATTCGTCCCAAATCCCCCAGACTTTTCCTGCTGCACTTTGGCCTCAAACTGCTCCTGCTGTGCACGCCGTTCACGCTCGAGGGTAGTAAATAATCGAAGTTGCTCCTGGGCCAATACGTCGTCTGGAATCTTGTGCGGAGACTCCTCGAACACCAAGGGCGTTAAGACCCTAGCGCTACCGCTGTCCAGATCGATTTGCCACCATCGTTGAGCAACCAAAAAAAACACCGTATTTCCCGCGGGCGAAAATTGAGGACGACTCACAGGCTCGGTTCCCGAGAACAACACTCGGTGGGCGTTAGTTTTCAGATCGCGCAGCACCAACGTGCCTTCTCGAACACTGACCGCCAATCCAGTCTGCTTATGAACCGTAGGGTTTGGACCATCGCTATGGACACCTTGCGATGCTGACACAGTTACAGGAGCCCCGGGGGCGTCTGTCATCGCAAAGGTATCTCGCAGGGTACTGCCCTGCCGTTTTGTACGATAAAAATAACCACCATCATCCAGCTGCCACCAGGCAGCCTCTACGGGCGGTCCGATCCAATCAGGATCTGCCATGATGGTTTTGAGATCAGTGGCGTTCCCTGTTACCGCTGCACCGAGAATGAGGACAGACAAAAATGCGGCAACTGACCGCTGATATTTGATGAACTTCATAGCTGCATTCTCTTTCAAAAAATCGGCGCTACTCGCCAGCCAAGGCTAATAGTGTGGTCTAGTCTCTCACGGCAAATTAGTAACCGCGATGGTTTCCCACTATCTGGCCGAGCTTGAATGTGTCGAGACAACCAAAAAAGTTTTAGCATTTTTTCACTAGAGTTGTCTAAAAACATGCTATCAAGCTTGACACCTCTAAGGAGAAACAATATCTCTTATCCCCTGTCGCCTACCAAGATGCTAAGTTAACGCCAACCTACGCACGTAAAGGCAGAACCAATGAGGCAACTTACAACGCTGTTTAGAGCAGCAGCTATTTTCCTTGGGCTTACCGTCTGCAATGCCTTTAGCAGCGAAACTTCGCGCCATTTTGATACATTGATTCGTGGTGGAACGCTTTATGACGGATCAGGCAGCACGCCCTATATTGGGGATCTTGGAATCACCGGTGACCGTATTGTCGCGCTAGGCGATCTGAATAATGCGACGGCTGACAACCTGATCAACGCCCAAGGCAAAGCCGTGAGCCCGGGGTTTATCAATATGATCGGCTGGGGCGTTACCAGTCTCATCGCCGACGGTCGAGGCCTCAGCGATATTACTCAAGGCATTACTCTGGAAGTCTTTGGCGAAGGCAATTCCATGGGACCTCTTAGTCAAGACATGAAGACTGATTTTCCTAAATATTGGGGTGAGATAGCGCCTCAATGGACCTCACTGGGAGAATACTTGGAATTTCTGGAAGTAAAGGGGGTCGCACCGAATGTCGCGTCTTTTATTGGCGCAACCACACCTCGAATACACGTATTGGGGCAGGACGATGTCGATCCAACACCGGAACAACTCAAGCGCATGCAGGAGTTGGTGCGAGAAGCCATGCGGGAAGGTGCCGTTGGGGTGGCCTCATCGTTGATTTATACGCCCGCGAGCTTTGCCGAAACCGATGAGTTGATCGCCTTGGCCAAAGCCGCTGCAGAATACGGCGGAATTTATGCCTCTCACCTTCGTAACGAGGGAAAACAAATTTTTAGCGCCCTTGATGAGCTGATTACAATTTCCAGAGAGGCTGCCATACCTGCAGAAATCTACCATATTAAAATTGCGCATCCGCCGTCATGGGACCGCTTCGATGACGTCCTTGCTCGCATTGAAGTCGCACGCAGTGAAGGCCTAAAAATAACCGCCGACATGTACCCCTACCCCGCCGGCTCAACCGGGCTTGATGCCGTCATGCCGGCCTGGGTAAAAGCCGGAGGCATCGACGCATGGATTGCTCGAATGCAAGATCCTGATACCCGTCAGACTCTGGCTCAGCAAATGCGAGAAGACTCAGATGAATGGGACAATCGCCTCGCGAGCGGCGGTGCGGAGACTGTCATGCTGGTGGAATTTCGAAATCCTGAGCTCAAACACCTGGCGGGAAAAACCCTTGCAGAGGTTGCCATCATGCGCAACCAAAGTCCTGAAGAGACCGCCATGGATTTGGTCATTGAGGATGGAACACGGGTGGGTGCCATGTACTTTAACCAATCAGAAAGCGTGGTACGAAAGGCCATCCAACAACCCTGGGTAAGCTTTTGTACCGACGCAGTTACCATAGCCGCCGAGGGCGATGCTCTGCTGAACCACAGGCATCCCCGAACCTATGGAACGTTTCCCCGAGTACTTGGACATTACGTACGGGAATTAAATTTACTATCACTAGAGCAAGCCATTCACCGTGCCAGCGGTTTACCCGCAACCAATCTGTCATTGCGCGATCGCGGTTTTCTCCGCGAGGGTTACTTTGCTGATGTGCTTGTGTTTGACCCGGACACCATTATCGATCAAGCAACCTTTGAGCAGCCCCATCAATACGCCGTCGGCATGGAACAGGTGCTGATTAATGGTGTTGCCGTCATTGAGGACAGTGCAGCCACAGGCGCTACGCCGGGACGCGTCGTCAGAGGGCCGGGGTGGACCGGATGGCAATGACTCACTGCGCGCAGCCACCCGTGCCCTAGGTCGGTTACAATCACGGTTTTCGGTTAATCAGCGTCACTATGGACCATCAAAGCCCTCTAAAAAGCCCATCCCCACAAGCCTGGACTGACTGCGTACTCAACAATTTTGATGCCTTTCTTCTCGATCACGCTGCCGCCGAGAAAAAGGCATCGGGCATGGCGCTATCGATGGTGTCCCACTACCCAGACAAACCCAAGTTAGTGCTCGCAATGGCGGAACTTGCTGTTGAAGAAATGGTTCATTTCCGCGAGGTCATTAAAATCATTCAGTCACGTGGGCTGGCATTGGGTGCTGATGTTAAGGACCCCTATGTCAACAGTATTAGGAGCTTATTACGTCAAGGCTCCGAACTTTATCTTTTAGATCGATTACTGACCGCCGGCGCTATTGAGGCTCGAGGCGCCGAGCGTTTTGGGTTGATTGCTGCGGCACTACCCGAAGGTGAGTTAAAAACCTTTTACCGGTCGATTACACGATCTGAAGACCGACACTTCGAGCTGTTTTTAGATCTTGCCTCCGAATATTTTTCAGCCGACACGATCAGCACGCGTTGGCAGGAAATACTCACTTTTGAGAGTCAGGTGGTTGCCGAGTTACCTATTCGTGCCGCACTCCATTGAGACCAGACGCTGACACCGTCATCGATAAATACCTATCGCGCTATGCTCTACTACCCGCGCTTCCCAAACTAACAAGTCACTGGCAGCACGTGATGGTGATTCCTTGCTTTAGGGAAGATCCCGAGTTCCTGACAAGAATTACTGACCCCCCCCCTGGGCAAACCTTGCTTGTGATCGGTGTTCTAAACCGTCCCGAGACCGATTTAGATCCCAATGCCAATAGCGCACTGTTGAGCCACCTAGAACATCTGGGGGAGCGTTCACCACTTTCAGGGACCTTATTGTGCCCTTTGTCACCCGCCACCACACTACTCATGATAGACCTCGAGCACCTCGAGGGATTGACCCCAAAAAATGAGGGTGTAGGTAGAGCAAGGCGGGTCGGGTGCGATCTCGCACTTTGGCTCATGCAGCAGGGTCACATTGAGTCTAAATGGATTTATTCTTGCGATGCCGATGCCGAATGGCCTTCACATTATCTCAGTCAATCTTGGCCCACTGATGCAGCAGCCATATCCCTTCCGTTCCAGCATGTACTGGATACCGGAACGTCCTTAGGCAAGGCCACGTTGATCTACGAGCTATGGCTACATCACTACATTTTAGGTCTCGAATTTTCAGCATCGCCCTATGCTTTTCACACGCTGGGCAGCAGCTGCGGCTTTAACGCCCGCTGCTACGCAGCCGTTCGCGGTATGCCGCTGCGTGCCGGTGCTGAAGATTTTTACCTGCTTAACAAACTGGCCAAAGTGGGCGAGATCTGTCGACCGGCAGGACCGCCTGTGCTTATACAAGCTCGCGCCTCAGACCGTGTGCCCTTTGGAACAGGACCGGCTGTCTCACGTTTGATGGCAACAGAACAGCCAGAGACAACCCCCTTTTTTTACCATTGCGACTGCTTTTTGGCCCTTAAAGCGACACTTGAATGTTTTTCGCAGTGGTTAGATCGCCCGAACCCCAACATAACTCAAGACCTGTCCCAGCGTTTGCCCAAGGCGCTCGCTTTGACAGCAACTACACTCCTAATGAACTTAGGACTCCTGAAGGCCCTTTCCCATACGCAAAAAAGCAGCCGTGACAGTGCCCAACGGGCACGACAACTTCACACCTGGTTTGACGGATTTAAGACACTCAAATTTTTGAATGGTTTACGCGAGCACACCGGCGGCCATGCAACCTATCGGCAAATACAAGGTGATGATACGACGCCTCTCAATGCAGAGGCTTTACTGACGTCGCGCAATACCATCATTAGTCAGTGGGGCTGGCGAGCTGATTAAAGCAAGGCATTATTGTCGTACCGGGGGTGCCAAAACGACCCCAGATTCCACTACACTACTACGACTTTTAGACGAGATAGCACTATGATCGACCGCGTAATCGCTGTGATGCAAGACGACCTGGTGATGCTGGCCCTCCCGGCTTTTTTTGCCGCCCTGGGCATTGAATTGTTATGGGCAAAAAAACAGTTCAGACCCGTCTACGAAAGCCAAGACTTTTGGGCCTCCATGCGCATCATGGTCTTAACTGTTTTTGTCGATCTCCTGCCCAAGCTTGGCGGTATCTTGCTCATGTTTGTTTGCTACGACCTGTCTCCGTTAAAAGACATCGTCGGTAGAACGCTGCCTTGGTGGATCTTGCTGTTTTTCCTAGACGACCTCACTTACTACTTATTTCATCGCGGTAATCATGAAGTACGATGGATGTGGGCGGGACACTCATCGCACCATAACTCTCAATATTACAACTTGGGAACGGCATTACGCCAAGGTGTGGGGGAGCGAGTTTCAAAATATGTGTTCTGGTGTCCGCTCGCTTTACTTGGCTTCGACCCAGTTATGATCGTCACCATGTTAAGCATCAGTTTGATTTACCAATATTGGTTGCATACAGAAGCCATTGATCGAATGCCTGCCTGGTATGAGTTTATTTTTAACACCCCCTCTCACCATCGAGTGCATCATGGCTCCAATACCCGCTACCTTGACCGTAACCACGGGGCCACACTTATCATATGGGATAGGCTCATGGGTACCTTCAGCGAAGAGCTCGACTCGGAACCTGTGCGCTACGGGCTTACCAACAATATAAGCTCACAGCGCGTTCTCGATGTGGCCTTTGGGGAATACGGCAATATGTCACGAGACGTGAAGCGTGCCGAGCGCTGGCAAGACAAACTCGCCTATTTATTCAAAGCCCCGGGGTGGAGCCACGACGGTCCCGATAAACGCTCTAACACGCTGCGTCGTGAGGCGGGGTTGAGCTAGGCGGCAGAGGGCCTCTAAAACCTCGCAGGCGTAGGTCCGAGTTATGCCAGGGGACGTTTTGCGCAGTTCATGGAATGCTATCAGGCAATCATAAAAAGACTAACGCCTGCGTGTTACAACCGATACTTGAATGTCGAGACCTTACAATTCGACTTCAATACAGCTGCGTGCCAGAATTTACGTTCACCCTATGAAGACGTCAAAGCCATGAGTCAGTTTAAATATCAGGCCGGTCAGTGGTTCTTCGTACTGCTGGCAAGTTTCACCCTTCCTGTGACGGCAGCGAACGATGCCGCCCTCCAAATCTCGGTAGCGGGCGGGGCATTTAATGCAAAGTTTAAATTCTTTAACGCAGCTGATGGCTGTCCCAACTACAACGACATTCCCGGTGCGAAAAATTTTCTGGGCGGCGTACGCGCGTCTGATAAGGGCAGCAGTAAACGCTTACCCCTGGATACACCCATCCATGTGTTTTTATTTAAACCCAGAGATACTCCGGGCATTTCTGCAGGCGGAGGCGCGACAGAAATAAGACGACGGGCACTACAGCTAACCTTAAGCGGGGATGCCTCTCTGAGATACACTGAATTTAACGATCACGTCCCCAGCTGGGAAGCTACTGACAACGTTAGCGTAGAACCGGCAGAAGCCTGCTTACCCACTAACCCTACTGAACCCCAGCCAATAGAAATACCAACAGCAGAATCCGCTGCAGAGACCGAACCTGCAGAACCCAAAGATCATAAATAGGCACCACCCTAACTAGGCAACGTCGTCGCAGAGCTTGCCGCCAGAAAGGATCAATATGAGTCAGCATTATTTTATTTGCACAGCGATCACCCTGACGGCCTTGTTGTTGCCCTCGCTCACGAGTGCCAGCACTAGCACGGATCCATTGTTTGCGAGCATCCAAGATGACATACCACTTCGAGCAGAAGGCCAAGGACAATATGATCAGCTCATCATTCGAGGCGCTTATTTAATCGACGGGACAGGCGCGCCAGCGACCGGACCGGTGGATGTCGTTGTTGAAAAAAACCGGATCACTCAGGTCACAACAGTCGGCACTCCCGGCATTGCCATCGACCCTGAAGGCCGACCCATATTGCTCGACGGGGCCGACTTGAAGACTCGGGAAATCGACGCTCACGGTAAATACTTGTTGCCAGGCTTCGTTGACTCCCACACTCATATTCACGCACCGGATAAACGTCAAAAGGTCTCTGCTGACTACATCTTTAAGCTTTGGTTGGGCCATGGCGTCACCAGCACGAGAGAGGTATTTGGTTCCGACGGTGAAAGCCGGCTTTTAGCCTTGAAGGCGCTTAGCGAGAAAAATGCCATCACCGCGCCTCGCATTACCGCTTTCCCCTACTTCGCCATGCCTGCGGATGGCGATGAAAAATTACCGGCCATCACCTCTGCCGAGGATGCCAGAAAAAGGGTCCGCTACTTAAAGCGCATCGGCGCCGACGGGATTAAGTTTATGGGGGCTCCAGAAGATATTTTGTGGGCCGCTTTAGACGAGGCTGAACAACAGGGCCTGGGCACAACCATGCATCACGCTCAATTAAACGTAGCCCATGCGAATGTACTGGATACCTCAAGCCACGGTCTGGATTGCATGGAACACTGGTACGGACTGCCTGAGGCACTGTTTACGGACAAAGTTATACAAGACTACCCCTCTGATTACATTTACAGCAACGAGCAACAGCGCTTTGCCCAAGCAGGACGTCTATGGAAGCAGGCCGCAGGGCCGGGAACTGAACGCTGGAATGAAGTTATGGATACGTTGCTCGAGCGTGATTTTTGTTTAAGTCCCACGTTCACCATCTATTTAGCTAGCCGGGATCTTATGCGCGCCTACACCGCCGAGTGGCACTACGAATATACCGCCCCAGCGCTATGGGATTTCTACCGGGCCAGTCGCGAAAAACACGGCTCCTTCTTTTTTAATTGGACAACTCAGGATGAGATCGAGTGGAAACACAACTATCAGCTCTGGATGCAATTCGTTAACGAGTACAAGAATCGTGGAGGCAAAGTCGTCGTGGGCAGCGACACCGGCTATATTTATAGCCTTTATGGCTTTGGCTACATTCAAGAGCTAGAACTTCTGCAAGAAGCTGGTTTCCATCCGCTTGAGGTGATCCGCGCAGCGACTAAAATAGGCGCTCAAGTTTTAGGACAAGAGAGCGAACTCGGTACCGTGCAGGTTGGAAAAAAAGCAGACCTCATTATTGTGGATGAAAACCCGCTGCATAACCTTAAGTCTCTTTATGGTACTGGCGTGCCTAAATTAAACGAGAAAAACCAGCGAGTTGAACGTGTTGGTGGCGTTCGATGGACCATCAAGGACGGCATTGTCTACGATGCTCGTGCGCTCCTAGCCGACGTACGAGCTATGGTAAAAGCACAGAAAATAGCGGCGGGACTTGATCCAAAAATTCCAATGCCTGTGGAGCAGTAGAAGCATTACCACCATCCAAAAGACACACTGCAAGGATAGATAGGACTGCAAAGGTCTAATGCTTGCACTGTCTCAATGGGCCCTATGGTCAGGAGCAATCAAGATCGGGCTCAAGGCAGTACCTAGGAGATTGGATCGAAAAGAATTGCGGGTGACCGATGCCAGCTCGGCCCCAAGCCCAGTCCCGTGTGGTTAGCAGCGAGCGTGGTCGAGCTCCTGATTAACTCACTAAGCGTCACTAGGCAGGCCACCCAACACCCTTGAACCTGATGGCTAAAAGCGGCACTTGAACGTGCTGCGCGGTCTGAGCACCCCAACTTGTAAACTTACGCCAAGCGCAGAATCAGTCCGTCATATCCTGATAGTGATTATCTGTGGGCAACGAGATGCTATTAGCAAAGCCCTTTATCGAGATACACGTTTCACTAATCTCAATATTAGCTTCATCGATCATATCCTCCCCAAACCGGTAAATGGGAGCGTACTCGCCCTTATCGGCAGCGCTCAAATAATTTTCCGATGCCTGCACACTCGCCGCCCGCCTTCTAAAATAGGCCTTCATGGCCGACTCGCCATAGCGCTTACTCAGCATCGCTTCAGTGCGCCCCGGAGACAACACGACCGCTGAGGCGTTGTTGCCGCCGAAGCCCTTCGAATTCAGGATCGCTACTTCAAGTTTTTCGGGGGTGGTTGTTTGATGATCGGGACCCATTTTTAAACGATCCTGATGAACATCATCGGCAACGGCATCGATTGTAGGAATACCGGGCAATATGCCATATTTAAAGCTGCCCAATGCCGTCGCGAGTTGATCAGCACTTGCTGGGGCAATGGTGTGCCCCAAATAAGCCTTTACCGCAACAACCGGCCACTCCTTGATATCGAAGGCCTCTGCAACCTGATCAAAAATCTGCGACTCTGAGACGCGGTTTTGAGGGGTACTTGAGCCATGGGCCAGAACAAAACTCCTGTCACGGACAGCCGCTTTACCGACAATCGCGGACGCAGCTGCAACCGCTTTTGCCATACTAATATGATTACCCGGACCCGGGGCGCTGATGGATTTTTTAGTGCCATCAGCATCGACAAAAACATCTGTCACTGCGCCCAAGCAAGGTGCTCCCAACTCCATGGCCAAGGCATCATCCATCAGAATAAAATATTGGCAGGACTCGCCAATCGTGAAGCCGCAGTTTTCCCCAAAGGGTCGACTCGCGCGACGATGATCGACCTCGTCAGTGCCATACAACTTTTTCATATTGGCATCGGTTGCAAGGGCTCCCATGGTTCCAAAACCATCCATGAGTTCCGGACCAATCGGTGCTTCGCTGTTACCCACCATCGCCACTCTGATTTTGCCGGCTTTTAGATCGGACACCGCATGGCGCAGATTCGATAAAAACGTCGCACAGGCAGCAACCGAGCTGCTGGCTATACCCACGTTCGCCAGAACATAGGCATTAATAAAATCGGTCGGCATGGAGTTAACGCCCATCACTAGCGCCTTGGTGGTGACACGCTCTCCTTTCATGCGAGCCTGATGCATGCCCCCATAAGCTTCCTTGTCCATCTGGCCAAAGCCGCTACTGGAGTAAACTCCCACTTCATCGGGCTCTATGTGTTCAAGAACTGTATTCCAGTCGATACCCAAGGCACGCAAAGCATCGGTGGCTCCAAATAGCGCCATTTGCAGACCACGGGGTTGGAACCGTGAATTGTAGAGATCCGCTATTTCAAATCCGCTGGGCAACTGCCCCGCCGCTTTAACAGGAAAGTCCCGAAAATTGTCGAGTTTGACATCAAGATGACCTGTAACCGTGACCTGTACCTCGGCGTCATTAATAGGCTCCAGGGTCCAACTTTCGGGGAGCTTTGTAGGCAGCTGATCTGTAGACAGCACAAACTTTAGCGACTCATCAACCTGTTCGGATGCAGCGTGCAGCGACGCAGGAGACTGCCAATGTAAAGCATCAACATCAAAAACAGAGGTTTCGACCCGTCGCACCAGCGTACCGTCAAGCACGGGTTCACGATAACGCTGAGCAACTTCGGTGGCAGTAAGAGGTTCACCCGACCCATCGTCATCGGCTGCCAAGAAGTGCGTTTCGCCTGACGGTTTAACCAACTTCATCATCACGGCCAGAGCCACCAGCGTTTGCTGCTGTTCGGCTTCTGGAAGGAGCTCTATCACCATACGGCGGAAACTCTGAAAGCCCGAGGTACGACCCGCGGCATTTACCCCGCCCATGCTCACAATCACTGGCAAGCGCATTCGTGAATCTCCCGTTAATTAGATAGCTCTGCTCCGCTCGAGTTTATCGCTGTTCTTTGCGCACATGCCAATTTAGATGCACTGACAGCGGGTTTGACTTTATCGACAAAATTTATGCCAGTACTGAGACAAACCGACAACACGTTCTGGGCACTGACTGTCGTCCCTCGATTGATAAGGACTCTCGCGAAGTATTTTGCGAGAAACTTTTCTGTCTCCACAGATAAACCACAAATAGCAAAGCTAAAAGGTCACCGCCCTCGAACAAGCCTCCGTCGCAAAATCTGGCACAGCGGTAAAAAATGACGGGAACGAAGTCATTCTTAAGGTAAAAGCTCGATTTTTATTGAGCAGCACGACCAACCAGCTCACTCTTCTCTTAAAACCTATAGGAATATAAAAATGTTTTAATATTCTTTTTAACATTTTTCGAGGTTAGGTACAGTCGCCCCACTCACCTTGCAACTGTTGCGCGCCATGTATCAATACAACTCCATCGACCAGGCTATTGTAGAAGCCAGAGTCAGCCAATTTGCGGAGCAAATGAACCGTTACCTCGCGGGTACCCTACCTGAAGAGCAATTCATGCCGCTGCGACTGCAGAATGGACTGTATATTCAACGGCATGCGCCCATGCTCCGTGTCGCCATTCCCTACGGCACATTGGCGGGCTATCAGTTGCGGCACTTAGCGCAGATTGCTCGTCAATACGATCGGGGCTACGGCCACTTCACCACCCGACAGAATATTCAGTTTAACTGGCTGGCACTGGAGCAGGTCCCGGAGGTATTGGGAGAACTCGCAACGGTTCAAATGCATGCCATTCAAACCAGTGGCGCCTGTGTAAGAAACACCACTACAGATCCCCTCGCGGGAACGGTGCCCGATGAGGCTATTGACCCTCGGGTGGTTTGTGAACTCATTCGTCAGTGGTCTACCTTTCATCCGGAATTTGCCTACCTACCCCGAAAATTTAAAATTGCCGTAGTCGCTACCGAAGAAGATCGCGCGGCTATTGAAGTCCATGACGTGGGGATTCGCGTCAAAACCCACGCCATTCATGGACTGGCCTTTGATCTTTGGGTTGGGGGCGGATTAGGACGAACCCCTTTATTGGGACACCGCTTGCTGGCAGACCTACCGTTGGATGAGTTGAGGAATTGGCTCACAGCTGTGCTCAGGGTCTACAACCTCGCGGGTAGAAGAGACAACAAATACAAGGCACGCATCAAAATCTTGGTCAACGCCATGGGAGTAGAGGCCTTCCGTGAGGCTGTGACACACCGCTACCTCACTGATCACGATAGCGAATTGAAAATCAGTACGAAAACACTGCAAGATTTGAGCGACAGCTTTGCCTGCAATCTTCAGCCACAACCGGTTGAGGCGCAAACAGGTACCACTGCGTTTCAGCGCTGGTATCTTCAAAATACAAAACCCCATCGCATCATGGGCTATCGCTCGGTGTTTATTTCACTGAAAAGGCCGGGCACAGCACCAGGTGATGTTACAGCTGAGCAAATGGAAATCGTTGCCGATTTAGCCGATCAATTCAGCCGTTCGGAAATACGCACGACCCATGATCAAAATTTGATCTTGCCCCATGTTGCCGAGACTGATCTTCAAGAATTACTGCAGGCCCTCAGTGCCCATGATTTAGCCCACCCCAATTTGGGCCTGATCTCAGACAGCATTGCCTGCCCGGGTCTAGACTTTTGCAGCCTTGCCAATGCGCCATCACTGTCCCTCGCAGAAGCTCTTCACGAGACGTTTTCTGACCTTGATGAGCAGGTCGATATTGGTCCGTTAGAAGTCAAAATATCGGGTTGCATGAATGCCTGTGGGCATCACCATATTGCCCACATCGGTATTCTCGGCGTCGAGAAAAAAGGGCAGCCGTGGTACCAAATTACTTTGGGAGGACGTGACCAACAGGGCGCCGCACTCGGTAAGCGGTTGGGGCCCGCGGTTCCCCACGATGACGTACTGCCCCTCATCAAACGACTGATTGACACCTACCTTTCAGAACGGCAACGGGGCGAGTATTTCGTTGGCTTTGTCGATCGCCTTGGTGTCGATTACCTCAAGGAGATCAGCTATGCCACTCATTAACCAACATGGCGAAGAGGTCGCTTTGAGCCCGACTATGGCACTAGACCCCACAGAAAGTGACATTGCCTCTGTCGGGAACCGGTCGCTTATCACCTTCGCTTTTGACAGTTCAGTCGATGGCAAGGCATTTTCAGCGGCGGCCCTACTGCGGGCAGAGGGCTACTCCGGCACGCTGCTGGGCGTCGGTCCCGTAGGACTGGACCGTTTAGCTTACGGCTTCCGAGTGGGTTTCGATGTGCTCGAACTGACAGATGCCGAGTGGCAGCTGCTCCAGTCTCATCATCTCTCCCCCTTCCCACATCACTACCAACCTCAAACGCGGTCGAATCAGCCGTTAAAGAAAAGCGCATGAACGCCCCCCTGCCATTTCAATTACAAATTTCCTCCCGACCGGTTTTGCTGATAGGCACCGGTGAGGCGGCAGAGGCCAAAGCACGACTGCTACGAGAGCGTGATGCCGACATTACCCATTGGTCTAGCCCGCCTGGCGAAGATGAACGCCTCCAGGTCGAATACGCCAATCGAGATCCTAAGACCCGTTTTGTTTTGGTGGTAGTGGCTGAGGTTAACGCCTGGACCGAAGCCCTCATGCCTTGGATTGACTCGGAAAGATTACTGGTCAATGTCGTTGACGCGCCACATCTGTCACAAGGTTTTGTACCTGCCATCGTCTCCCGGGGCCGTATTCAGATCGGTATTGGTACTGGCGGTAGCTCGCCTGTATTGGCTCGATTCGTTCGCACGCGACTGGAGCAAGCCCTGCCACAAGGACTGGAACGCCTAGCCGACTTTGCCGATCGATGGCAGCTGCGAGTGCGTCAGATTATCGACACTGTGAGTACTCGGCGACAGTTTTGGGAGCGGCATCTCAGCGGTGCGGCCGGCCAAGCCGCCCTCAATAACGAGTCCGACCTCGCAGATAGCCTGTTAAGCACGGCCTTAGATTCAGATCACTCACCCCAAGGGCGAGTAACCCTGGTAGGCGCAGGCCCTGGGGATGCATCGCTACTGACCTTGAAAGGACTGCAACGATTACAAGAAGCCGATGTGGTGCTCTATGACAAACTCGTCAGCCCAGAAGTACTAAGCTTGGCCCGTCGAGATGCTCAAATGGAAGATGTTGGCAAGCGTCGGGGTCACTGCCCTACCCCCCAAGACAGTATTAACAAACGCCTGGTTGAGTTGGGTGGCCAAGGTCTTACCGTTTGCAGACTAAAAGGCGGCGATCCGTATTTATTTGGTCGAGGGGGTGAAGAAGCACTGGCCTTAGTTCAGGCAGGTATTTCCGTAGAAGTAGTACCGGGTATCACGACCGCCAGTGCCACCGCCGCAGCCACTGGCATGCCATTGACTCATCGTCGGATCGCCCGCTCGGTACGTTTCATTACAGGCCATTTGGCGTTGCAGCAAACTGAGACTGACTGGCAAGCACTCGCGTCGGAACAGGAAACACTCGTGATCTATATGGGCTTCTCCCACTTACAGACGATAGCGGAGCGCCTGCAAGATGCAGGGCTTAGCAAAACAACACCCTTTGCCTTAATACAAAACGCAACGACACCGCGACAACAGATCGTACACGGTCAGTTGGGGCGGGCCGAAGAAGCTAGCACCAAACTGTGTTTAGACGAGGGGCCCATTTTAGTCATTATTGGAGAGGTCACTCGACTCGCACAGGAACTGGCGCCGCAAGCAGTAACCGAGGCTAAAGCACAACAAACCGATCCACTTTACTGGCTGCAAAGCGCCTAGGGTTGAGCTATGAGCAGCGCGCTATTTGCCGCTAAACATGTGGCTTGGAACATAGAAGCTCTAAACGAAACCTTTCAGAGCGCCTCTCCCGAAACCATTGTACGCTGGGCGTTGGCACAGAACCTAAAAGTTCTCACTAGTACCAGTTTTGCTACGCAATCTGCGGCTATGCTGCATCTTGTCAATAAACTCGGCCCCTCGCTGCCTACCCTTTGGATTGATACCGGGTTTGCCCCGGCCAGCACTCGAGAATTCAGTCGTCGGTTAGTTGAACGGCTCAACCTGAATCTCGTGACCTACCGCCCTAAATTAACGCCCTTGCTATGCCTGCAGACCATTGGCGCAGCAAATATCGAAGACTTGAGCGAGGAGCAGCGTGTACAACTGGCAGACATGGTAAAAATTGAGCCCTTTGAACGAGCCTTAAACGCGCTACGACCCCATATCTGGATAACGGGAATACGTGCTGAAGAGACAGCGTTTCGCGCAAAGCTGCGTCCAGCAAGTTGGGATGATCGGGGAATGCTAAAGCTGGCACCGTTTCTCAATAGCAGCGAAGCTGATATTGAGGAATATATGACCGAGCATGAATTACCCTCAGGCCCCGTTAGCATCGACCCTACCAAAGCTGCACCGCACCTTGAGTGCGGTCTTCATACCCGACGCGGCGCACCCGAGTAATTAGGACAAAAGTTCATCACGGGTCATTTCTTATCTGACAGCCGGATCAATTGCCTCTGTAGCGGCATCCCAGTACACATAAACGCTAAGCTCAGGCATTTTGAAAATAAGGCCCGCAGAGCCAAGACCTGAGCGGCGATAAACCGGCTGTTCATCTTGATCAAGGTAATTCCCTACCGCATCCGCCTTTGGGCTGAGATGGTAGGCAATACCATCACTGCGAATAATGGAAACATAGCCCTGGCGCTGTGAAAACTGGCAGGGCAGTATTTTTGACGCTTGGGAGGCACCCAAGGGATAAATATCACAGCGTGCCGTCACTGTGTCACTGACAGCCGGCAACGCCAGCAGCATTGTGGTGACTGCCAGTGAGCAGAAGCGCACGCCGCCCCATACCGCACTGGCAATCGATGTCATGGCGCTTCGACTTTAAAAGTGATTCCCGCATTAGCCTGCAGGCGATCGATCAAAGGTTGCCCCATCGCCGCGGCCGGCGTCAGGACGCCCCCCTCTCCCAGGTCAGGGTTGTTGAGCAAGCAAAGCGCCGCTTCTGCCAACATTTTAGAGGTCGATCCGTACCCAGGATCGCGGTCCCCTGCTACGGAAGTTATTAACATTTCGCCATCGGCTCCCTGAGCGACAAAGATGGCCTCGTAATTACCGGCTTTACGCTCTTCTGCAGAAGGACCTTCACCGGGCTGTAAGGGGCTCTCTGCGAGGGTCTTATCTTTCGCGACAAAATCGGCCGTAGCTTTACCCTGGTCACCATCGCCCGTGAGCAACATTTCGTCGTAAGCAAAATCCTCCCCATAAGGATGGCCCATTAAAAAGTTAGAGCGATGGATGTTCTTGGTGTTAATCGCCGCCATGATAAACGGCGCGGACCAACTCTTCAGTTCCTCGTCATATTGGGGCTTATCGCCATCGGGCTGAGTGGGGCCCGCGAAACCTTCGGTCAACGCAAACGGATTCATCAGCGTTGCAATAATTTCAGGCTTTGCCGCAGCGGCCGTCATCGTCGCTCGTAAAGAAGCAATGGTACCGCCAGAAAAACTGCCGTTCATGGCGCGAACCCGTCCTTTCACTCGGCTTACAGTTTTACCCGTGATGGCCTTGGCATGTTCTTGAAGATGGAAGACACCCAGATCAAAGGGAATAGAATCGAAGCCACAGGAATGTACGATGCGAGCACCCGAGGCCTTTGCACTACTGTTGTACATGGCAATGGTGTGGTGCATCCAAGCGGGCTCTCCACTCAGATCAACATAATCCGTACCGTGTGTTGCGCATTGCTTAACCAACTCTTCTCCATACAACTGATAGGGACCCACCGTGGTAATTACAACGCTTGCAGACTTCACCATTGCCTCGAGAGAAGCGGGGTCGTCACTATCGACAGCAATCAGCGGAATGGCCTCTGAGATGCCCATTTCGCTCCGGACAGCAGTGAGCTTCTCAATGGAACGGCCCGCCATAGCCCAACTAAAATCGGCATTGGGGTATTGTTCGTTGAGGTATTCCGCGACCAAACGGCCCGTGTATCCTGACGCACCAAAAACCACAATGTCATACTGTCTTTCTGCATTCATAGCCAATATTTCTCCGGTAATAAAAATAACATGCCTGTACGAGGTATAGGCTGGCGCTAGATAATGCGTGGATGCGAAGCAAGGTACAACCCCGGAGTGAGTTCCATGGCCCTAGAGATATCCCCCGCCGCCGAGCGTAACCGACAATTTATCGTAGACGTCCTTGAAAAGGCACTGCCTGCCACAGGCATGGTTCTAGAGGTGGCCAGTGGGACGGGGCAACACGCTGCCTACGCTGCACCCCGGCTTAGCCCCCGAATTTGGCAACCCAGCGATTGCTATCTCGACAGCCTTAAGATGATTAATGACTGGCGTGACGCCGAACCCAGTATTAACTTACTCACTCCCCTGCTTCTAGATGTGACAGAGCAGCCCTGGCCAGTAGAGACCCGACCTATCAATCCGGCGATCAGCGCTATAGTTGCCATTAATATGATTCACATTGCCCCGTGGCAATGCTGCGAGGCGCTGTTAGATGGCGCTCAACGTATTCTCCCTCCAGGTGGCGTGTTGTATTTCTACGGGCCTTTTAAACAGCGGGGTGAACATACCTCCCCGTCAAATCTAGCCTTCGATCACAGTCTCAGAAGTCGAGATTCCGAATGGGGTATTCGAGATCTTGAGAAGGTCACTCTAGCTGCCGCAGCACGCCAGCTAGAGTTAGTCGAGGTGATTCCCATGCCTGCCAATAACCTGTCAGTTATTTTTAAGCGCCATTAATTGTGACCTCAGCCACTTGGCGATTACCGGCGCCCTGGTCAATAGCGATATGCACTCGACGCTCTAGAGCGTAGGCATCGGTATCACCTTCAATCGCTAGGGCCTGGGTTTCGCCGTGTGCCAACACTGTCATCCGACTTGGGGCGACACCTGCCTCAAGCAGTTGCTGTGCTACCCGTTCCGCTCTGGCTAGAGAAAGGGCCATGTTGCTTGCGGAGTCACCTCGGGGATCGGCATAACCCTCAATCCGCACGCTCAAGCCCTCGTTGCGGTTCAAAAAAGTGGCTAGCAAGGCAAGCCGATCTTCTCCGCCGGTCGTCAAACGGCTGTCATTGGTTTTAAACAGCATTTCTAGCTGTAGCTGCTCAAGAGCCAGCTTCGCAAATCTTTCCTGCTCCATCTGGACGATTTCCAAATCTGCGTTCACCTTGCTCAACTCGCTATGGGCCAAGGCCAAATCAGCCTGAGTAGCTACAAGTGCCTGCTCAGTAATGTGCAGTTCGTCGGCTGCGGCAACTTGATTGACCAACCAATCAGCACCTATACCACCTAGGATAAAGCCGACAGGACCCGCCGCCGCAGTGGCGACCGCGATAGTCGTTAAGGCCGTTAAATCTTGCTTTGTGGCCGTCTCAAGGGCACTAGCTGGCTGAGCGGCAAGTAGCACCGAAAGTGTAAAAGCAGATGTTGCGGCTAAATAATTTTTCATGACAAGCTCCTGATTGTTAAAACTGATGCGATCACCCTGATCACTCCAATAATTTAACCCCCTCAGTAGGTGCCAGCCGTGCTGCAAAGTGGTTAAGCTGAGCCCAATTCTGCTGAAATATGGCAGTGAAGATAAATCTAACGAAGTAAGCCTATTGCGAAAAATCATCCACATCGATGCCGATTGTTTCTTTGCGGCGATTGAAATGCGAGACGACCCAAGCTTGGTCAATCGCCCCTTCGCTGTTGGAGGGAGCGCCGCAGGACGCGGTGTGTTAACAACCTGTAACTATCCGGCTCGGGAGTTTGGCGTCCGCTCGGCAATGCCCACCTCTCAGGCCTATCGCCTGTGCCCTGATTTGGTAGTGGCGCCGGTGAATATTCCAAAATATCGCGAAGTGTCATTACAAATGCATGAGATCTTTGAGCAGTTCACCGATGTCATAGAACCGCTCTCCCTAGATGAAGCCTATCTGGACGTAACCGATAGCACCCTGTTTGACGGCTCGGCATCGAGAATCGCCGAAGCGATTCGTGAACAAATAAAACATGAAATTAACATTACTGTGTCTGCCGGAGTGTCCATTAATAAGTTCGTGGCCAAAGTGGCCTCTGATTGGAATAAACCTGACGGTCAAAAAGTGGTACCTCCTGATGAGGTTGATGCCTTTACCGCAGCACTAGAAGTGCGGGCGATTCCGGGTGTTGGGCCGGTAACCGCAGACAAACTTAACCGCATGGGCTTTCATAAATGTACCGACCTTCGCCGAGCCGAAGCACGCGTACTGAAACGGCGCTTCGGCAGCTTCGCTCAGACGCTCATGGAACGTGCCTACGGACGGGATAATCGGCCCGTGAATACCAGCCGAATTCGCAAATCGATTAGTGTCGAACACACTTACACACAGGACCTGCAAAACGGCCAACCCTGCTTAGACAAGCTACCAGGACTTCTCGAAGAGCTCAGCGGCCGAATAGACAAAGGGAATCTGGCTCCACGGATTCAAAAAGCTTACGTGAAAGTAAAGTTCAACGACTTCTCAACCACTACCGTCGAACGCGTGGGCACTGCCGCTCGACTGAGTGATTATCAAGAACTCCTGGCGGATGGCCTTGCAAGGCGGGACTTACCGGTGCGCCTGTTAGGTCTTGGTGTTCGACTCAAACCAGATTTTTCCGAGCACTTCGAGCAGCTACCGCTGCGAATGGAAGACAACGAGGGCTAAGCAGCGCTCATCACATCAAATAACCCAAACCCCAATACACACCCATAGCCAGTACCAAGACGTAAATATGGTTTCGGGTAAGCAGTGCGACAACCGCCGCAGTGGCTAAGCCGGCCCACTCATAAACTCTGGGGGCATGCCCACCCTCAGGACTCAGTAGCATGGTCATGACCAAAGCCGCCATCACCGCGGGCCCGACATATTCCAGGGCTTTGAGGGCTAACGGGGGAAATGTGTGATTAGACAGCAACAAAATAAAGACAGCGCGCATGGCATAACTGCCCAGTCCCATCAACACAATGGTCGCAAAGATCATCATTTGCGCAACCGCTCAAGCACCAACCCTAAAATTAACCCGGCCAATACCGCAATTAATAAACCACTGCGGGAGGGCATATCAGCCAAGATAAAGGTCACCAACATAGCGAACACCGCAACCACAGCTTTCTGCCAGCTATCGATTGCAGTGACCAAAAGCCCCATAAATAAAACAGGCGTTGCGAACGTGATATCGAGTCCAGCGGGTATTACGGGACCCACAAACAGACCCACTGCAGTAAAGGTCATCCAAAACATCCAAAAGGTGATACCCGCTGCCAGATAGTAATGGCGGAAATCAGCGGTCGGCAGGTTTTGCTTGCCCACGCACAGTGCAAAGACCTGATCAACCAACATGTAGGGAGCCAGCCAACGAAACCAAACCGGCTGGCGCTGCATCACCGGCGCCATTGAAAACGAATAAAAGAGATGCCTTGCACCAACCACCAGTGCCGCAGTGGCGGCAGCGGCCACAGACGCCCCCTCACCTAAAAGGGTAATCAGCGTAATTTGCGCCGCACCTGAGAACATAATGGGCGACGAGCTCCAACCTAGCCAGATCGCGAGTCCCGATTCCCGCACAGCCAGACCGAAGACCAGAGCAAAGGGGATGGCCGGTATCACTAAAACCAAAGCGTCGAAGAATCCGCGACGACCATAGTGAGATTTAAGGCTACTCGCTTCAGGCATCAGTCAGGTTTCTAGCAGAAAGGTAACGGGGCCATCATTGACCAGACTCACCTGCATATTGGCGCCGAAGCGTCCCGTTGCTATGTGACCCCTATGCTGAGCACGCATTAATTCAACGAACTCATCAAAAAAAAGACGTGCAACCTGAGGCTCCGCAGCACTGGAAAAACTCGGGCGCGCGCCCTTTTTAGTGTCGGCGGCCAATGTAAATTGCGACACCAATAACACATCGCCGGCGACATCGCGTATGGACTGATTCATACGGCCCTCGCTGTCGCTGAAAAGACGGTACCCAAGGAGACGTTCACCCATACGCGCGACCCTTGCTCTATCGTCCCCTTTTTCAAAGCCGACAAATACCAAAAGCCCCTTATCGATGGCCCCCACCCGCTCACCGGCCACTTCAACAGTGGCTTTAGTCACCCTTTGAATCAAACACTTCATAATTTAGGTAACTCTCGCCGTAGGGCGTCGATGGTGCTGGTAAGCGACGCCTGGTCATAAGGCTTTGCCATACCCATACCCCACACCGGTGCGGGCCATGCCTCATCGCTGGAGTAACGCACCACAATATGAACGTGCAGCTGCGAAACGATATTACCCAGTGCCGCAGTATTGATTTTATCGGCGTTATAAAGTGCTTGCATGACTTCTGCAAGCGCGAGGGTTTCCTTCAGCAGCGTTGCTCGCTCACCCTCTGGGAGATCAAACCATTCCGTCACCCCGGCAATGCGAGGTACGAGTACAATCCAGGGAAAACGCGCGTCATCCATAAGCAGCACGTCACAGAGTCCCCAGCCGACAATGAGGTGAGTGTCAGCAGCCAAGCGCGGATCGAGTTCAAAGCCAGAAGTTGTCACAGTACTAAAACGGGATGAGGGTATAACCCTCTTGCTGTAAACGCACATGAGCCCCCATGGCCGACAGCGCGACAACGACTTCAGGACGAATTTCATCCCAACCAATATTGCGAAAAGCTGCTGTCTGACCACACAGGTAAATTTTTACCCCCGCGTTATGCAGTTGATTTAGCAACTCGGTATTGGGGTTGGGGTCATTATTCCTTGCCCGATAAGCCTCGTCCGATAGCAAATCGTTCGCGGCCATACCGTGCACGATAACGGCGAATTCAATGTTTTCCCGTGGAATACCCTGCTGGGCATACATATTGAGAAATCGCGCCACCGAGGTGAGCTTGAGATTTCTATCGCCCGGGAAGTCGGCGGTACTGCCGATATCAATAGAGACTTTGTAATGGGTGCTGGGATCTAGACTATAAAATCCTGCTGGCGGCATTAAAACCGGGCCATAATCGGGTACTACCGGACCCATCAAAGGCTCACTGCTCAACGCATCTTCCTGAGCAAGCAGCGTATTTGACAGGGTGATGCCGCCGCAACAGCAAATTAACAGCATCAAAGTTCCTAAGCGCATGTTTGTTCCTTAATGACTGGGGCGTGCTGCAGCATGGTACTAAACTTTACCCCCAAGACGAGCAGCCCAAACGCCAGTGCTGGTCTATAGCAGGCTGATCAAGACGGCTTTGCACCGCGCTCCAAAGTTCTACTGTGGGTAATCCAGCCCTGAAGGTAATATGAAAACCTTCGAAGGTGGCGCTTCAACTCGTTGTCCATCGCTTGAATAGCCAAGTCACCCCCCTGGGCACTGATCAATGCAACGACGTCAGCCTCCAATTCATAACCCACCCATTCAAAATTGGGATCACTAACGTAACGCGATGGCACCTGCTTTGACAGAGTTTCATCCAGACCCGCACCCAGGGCGACTGACTGAGCCGTCAAATCTGACACGACGCCTTCCGGAGTGAAGCATGCCGTTAAAGGTTCTGAGATGGCCAAAAGCAACGGCGCCTGCCAGTCGCCCTGCTGCATTAACGCCAATAGCCGACGATACTGATAAGACTCCAAGACGCCGTGGCGATTAGAGACCAGTTGGATCAAATCATTCGTGTCGCCCATAACCACTGACCATAAAGCAGACAACAAATTGACCCCGGGCAGCGGGTCCGTGTGATACGGCTGAGTCAGGTCGCCAACATAGTGCAGCGCCCAACCCATAAATCGCCAACCCCAATACTCGTGCCCACTGGCAAAAGCCAAACGTGCTAACTCCTCATATTGTTTTATCCGCCACAGCGGCAAAGTTCGTTTTAGTGTGGGCTGCGCAAATTCGGTAATCACATCCAAATGGTAAAAACCCATATGCAAAGGTGCCTGAGAGCCGTAAGGAAGATTCGGATTGCCAAAAGGTTGCTCCCCCAACCCGTACCGAGCACCCGCGGCGGTGCTGTTATTAGCATAAAGCCCCACATCCATACCCAGATCAGGTTCATCACTGGCGCTGGCCAGAATATAAGCGGGACTAATGCGCTCTCCAGCAGTCAGCGGCAGATATTCGCGCTCCTGCACCGAGTCGCCGCTGGGAAGATAGGACAGGTCTGACCATCCTAGGGTTTCAGTGCCAGGCGCGATAACGTCGTCAGCCATCACTTGACGATAGAGCCCGTAATTCAGGCGCGGACTTATTCTCAGCGCGGCGATAAACTGACGTCGAAGATCATCTGCATCCGATGCATCGAAGAGCAGTGCCTCAGGAGTGGGGGGGTACTCAGGATCGTTTGCAATCATTGAAGTTTCTAACTGCGTTAAAACTTTAGCAATGCCTGCCGCTTCAGATTTTAAAAAAAACTCGAGGGGTTCTACCACGATGCGTGACTGCATTAATGTCGCGTCTGTGCGCAGCATGGGCCATGCTAAACTGGCATGGTCTGACCATGCGGCCGCCTGATGACAGGTCATTAAACACACCGCCAAGAAAACTGATCGCATGAGAAAACTCCACGGATTAAAAGATTAGCCAAACTCGCAGTTTTCAGGTTGTATTACAAGACGGGTTAAAATGCCGCGGCAGCAGAAGTTTCGACCTGACCAAAGTCTCGTGCCCGATTGCATATTGCAGGAGTTAAATCCCCTATGAAGTTACCACTTCTTGGACTGCTAATTTTTTTATTGTCGGCCTGTGGAGGCTCTGAAATGCCCGAGAACAACACGCAACATATCTTGGCACTCATTTTTGCCGGCGCTACCGTCATTGATGTAAGAACACCGGCTGAGGTCGCTGAAGGCGCCCTGCCTAATGCACTGAACATCATCCACACCGATATCGTTGCTGGCGTTGATGCCCTTGCTCTGCCCACCGATACACCTCTGGTTTTGTACTGTCGAAGTGGTAATCGCTCAGGTATCGCGGCTGCAATGCTACAAGCTGAGGGCTATACCCAGGTCACCAATGGCGGAAGCTATCTGCCATTAGCCGAGGCCCTTGAACAAACGCCGGCTCTGTAAGTTATACGGCAACACCTACCGGTGAATTCTCAGCAATCAGACAAGCAAGCCCTACTTTTTGGTTTGGGCGCCGTAGTACTTTGGAGTACGGTCGCAACCGCTTTTAATTTAAGCCTCAACTTCGTTACACCGCTCACTCTGGTCACCGTCGCCAGCTTTACTTCATGGTTATTTCTCGGAGCAATCCTGCTGCTCTCGGGTGATCTATTAACCCTGAGAACAATAAAAACTCCTGAGTGGATTCGACTCCTGACCTTGGGATTAATTAACCCAACCCTTTATTATTTTCTGCTGTTTGGCGCTTACGCCAAACTGCCAGCCCAAGAGGCTATGGCGATAAACTATACCTGGGGATTGGTGCTACCTCTGCTAGCTGCCCCCCTTTTGGGACAACCCTTACAACGCCGCGACATGGCTTCTGCAGCCGTCAGCTATTGCGGTGTCTTTGTCATAGCCACCCGCGGCGATGTCCTGGCCTTCGAATTGTCCAATCCTGAAGGGGTCGGGCTAGCGGTGGCGTCCACGGTACTCTGGGCGCTGTACTGGATCGGTAATACCCGAATCACTACGCCGCCGATTCAAGGCCTATTTGTTGGATTTACCGCTGCCACAGCCGTCCTAATGACCATCTCGGTATTTACAGGAAGCTTGATTCATCTGCCCTGGCAGGCTTTGGCTGGAGGCCTCTATATTGGCTTTTTTGAAATGGGGCTAAGCTTCATCCTTTGGCTTAAAGCTATGCGATTGACTCAAAATACCGCGCGCATTTCGACGTTAATCTTTTTGTCTCCGCCGCTGTCACTGATCTTAATTTGGGCCATCCTCGACGAGGTGATTAAAGGCTCCACATTGGTAGGTCTGGCAATGATTTTGACCGGACTCGCCGTGCAGCATTGGCCACGTTCCCCCGCCCCGTCAGTCTGAGGTAAGAGACGCGGTCTTGAGCAGTGCAAACACGTGTTGAGATTCCCTTAAGTTTAATTCATCCAGTGACGCCCGAGTCATCCGGACACGAAGACTCTGCCCCCCCACCGCAACCAGAACGTCAGCAAAGGGCGATACTGCATCGATACGAATATGGGTCACGATGGCAGGCAACACATTGCGAATTGAAATTCCCTCGGGCTTTTGCACGGCAATGGCAACGTCCGTTGCAAAAACTCGTATTCGAACACTGCTGCCGGGTTCAGCGACCAATCCGGAAAGGGACAGTGGCTGCCCCCCGAATACCAGGCACGTCAACTGATAGTCGAGATCATGGGAAGCGACATGCGCAGTAATGATTGAGCTAGCCTCGTGTCGTCCCGCTACTTCCGGCAAATCCAACTGCACCAAAACGTCAGTCACCGAACCCAGCGCAGCGCACCTACCCCCACGAAGTATCAACAGCTGGTCTGCCAGCTGAGTCAACTCGTCGAGGGTATGCGCGACATATAAGGTAGGAATTTTAAAGTGATCGATAACTTGGCGTAGATAGGGCAGCAACTCAACTCGATAGCCGAGGTCTGCTGCTGACAGCGGTTCATCGAGCAGCAATAGCTCAGGTGCGCTCATTAGCGCTCGAGCGAGAGCCACCCGTTGACGTTCTCCCCCAGACAGCCCCTCAGGTCTGCGCATGAGTAGGTCCTCAAGCCCCAATGTCTTAATGACCTCAAGGTGCGGTAATAACTGGCCCACAGCGCGATCAGCAGCAAAGTCCAAATTACCGCCGACTGTAAGATGAGGAAATAACCGTGCGTCCTGAAAAACCATGCCTATGCGACGCTTGTGTGGCGGCACAAAAATGCCCCTCGCGCTATCCAGCCATGGGCTGCCGCCAAACTCAATCAGGCCGCGTTCAGTTCGATCTAGACCTGCCAGAATCCGCAGCAGCGTCGTCTTGCCCGCCCCGTTATTACCGAGCACCCCCAGCACTGTATCAACATGTAACGCTTCGTTGATGTTCAAAGAAAAGTCGCCGACGGTTTTTTCGAGATCAATGCGCAATACCGTCATCGCCTTAAACTCCAGGACCCAAGCGGAAGGAAAAGCGACGATTCATGCCATAGACCGCCAGCAGCACGATAAAAGAAAACCCCAGCAATATAGCGGCCATGGTGTGGGCACTGCCGTAGTTAAGGGTTTCAACCGCCTCGTAAAGCGCCACCGATACCACCCGAGTTTCCCCAGGTATATTACCGCCAATCATTAGCACCACACCGAACTCGCCCAAGGTATGCGCAAACACGAGTACCGCCGCGGTTAGGTAGCCTCGCCTAGACAAGGGCAGCACTAATCGAAAAAAACGGTCTAAGGGTGAAGCACCTAAAGTAGCGCCAGCCTCCAACACCCCCCGACTAACACCAGAAAAGGCTGCTTGGATAGGTTGCGTGGCAAAGGGCAAGGAGTAAATCACTGAGGCAATGACAAGCCCAGTAAAGCTAAAGTTCAACGGCTGACCGGTAATACTAAACCACCAGGCACCGGGCCCATTTCCCGGTGCAAACAGCAGCAGCAAGTAAAAACCCATGACCGTAGGGGGTAATACCAAAGGCAGGGCAACCACAGCTTCAATCCAACCGATCCACCGCCATCGCGAATGCGCCAACCACCACGCCAGGGGGGTGGCTACAATCAACAGGATCACCATAGTAAGTCCAGCGAGCTGTGTGGTCAGTAAGAAAGCTTGCCAATCAATAGCCATTTTGCTGATCACCCTCCCACCACATATCCCAAAGCATTGAGCATAACTGAGGCTTGTTCAGATAGCAGAAAGTGCCTGAAATTTTGGCCATGCGGATGCATGTCCTGATGGTTGATAAGCACCAGTGCCTGCTCGATAGGCTCGTGCCAGGCCTCGGGAATAACTCTATATTCGGAGGGCGGCACACCCTGGGCTAATACTTGAGAGAGCGCCACGAAGCCACCTGGCACCGATCCAGTCGCGACCTGAGTGTAGGTGGTGCTGATATTTTGTCCACGCACAATACGCATACTGCTGGCTTGTTTTGAGAACCGTGCCATAACCTGGGAAGCAGCACGGCCATAGGGCGCAAGAGCTGGATTGGCGAGAGCCATGCTTGCAGACTCTGTCATGAAATCTGCCAGCTCTGGAGGGTGGGTAGCTCCTGGCACCCAAAGTACCAGTCGACCTCGGGCATAAACGGCATAGCTCAAATCGGTGGCTATATTCTTCGTCATCAGAGCACGCGGACGATCGGTGTCTGCCGCCAACAGCAGGTCTATGGGAGCACCCTGTGTAATTTGTGCATAAAGCAAACCTGTAGAACCCATGACAAGCCTAACGGGTACACCGGTATTTTCGGTGAATCTTGCAGAAATCTGCGCCGCGGCATCTGCAAAATTAGCTGCTACCGCAATAATCAAGGGTCTCTCCTGAGATACCTCAGCATGACTGGTCAAAATATTCAGGGACAGAAGGAGAAGGGCAATCCGCCTAACCCATGGGGTGAACATTTCCTTTATGCCCTCCCCTCGATTCGTAAAGGTCCAACCTGTAGAAGACGTTGATTCAAAGCGCTGGCTTAAGTCATCGAGGCCGGCAACACACCCAGCTCATCCAATCGCTCCTGCAAATAGCTTTCTGCAGTATAGCGCGCCGAGAGTACTACCTCAGGACGCGGGTGCAGGAATAGGGGTAAGGACATACGCCCGTGAGCACCGGAATGACGACTATGGACCACTCGGTGTGTGGTCGAAGGTAGCCAGCCTCCCAAAACCTCCTGAAGCATATCGCCAATGTTGACCAACAGCTGTTCCGGCTGGTTGGGAGCCTTAATCCATTCACCGTTTCGTGCGCGAATTTCGAGCCCCGGACCGTCCGCGGCCGGTAACAGGGTTAGTAAATTAATATCCTCATGGGGCGCAGCACTAGGACCCGACATCCCCTCAGACATCGAAGGGTAATGCAGTACCCGCAGCATACTTTGGCGGCTACCCTCAATCATGTGACTTAAGGGCTCTCCCAGTTTCGCCATGACCTCGGCCGGAGCCTGTTGTTCTATATGGGTGAGAAGTTCACTGGCAAAACCAACCGCCTGCTGAAAATGCGCGGCCAGGTTCTCCTTAAGCTCTGGAGGACATCGCCCCCAGGAGTAGTACTGAAAATACTCCTTAAAGTCGCGCTGGCAACTGCCCTTAGCCTGCTCCGCCACCTGTAACGAAAAATAACCGTCCTGCTGGACTGGATCCATGGCGTAGGTTGTGGCGACGCCCTGGGAAAAATAGTCGCGCCACTGTGCGTAAATAGCCCGAACGCGCGACATATTTAACGGGTGATCAATCAGAGCGCCGAAGCCAAAATTTCGCAAGGAGTCGACAAATAGACTGGGGAAATTAGGGTCTTTACAGGAGATTAACGGAAGAACAGACTGCGGCACCGACACGCCCTATGAGCCCAGTGACACAAAGAGTCCGGCTAATGCCGCACTCATCAAGTTAGAGAGCGTCGCTGCTAAAAGCGCCCTCAATCCAAAGCGGGATATCTCATCTCGGCGCGCTGGCGCAATGGCGCCCAAACCGCCCAGCAGAATAGCGATGGAAGACAGATTAGCAAAGCCACACAATGCGAAAATAACAATGGCCGATGCAACCGGAGAAAACTGATCAGCGATGTCGGTGTAGGCCACATAAGCCACGAATTCGTTGAGAACCAACTTTTGACCAATTAGGCTTCCGGCCATGGTCGCCTCCGACCAGGGTACACCCAGTAACCAGGCCAGCGGTTGAAAAATAATACCCAGCAGCCCTTCCAGTGAAAGGTCTGTAAGCCCTATCAGAGAGCCACCCCAGCCCAACACGCCGTTGACCAGCGCAATCAGGCCAATAAAGGCAATCAGCATAGCGGCGATAGCGCCTGCCATACGAAAGCCATCCATAGCACCGCTGGCTGCGGCATCGACGAGATTGACGTAACTGTCGCGTTCGGGCCCCTCGCCACGCTCGGGACGAACCGGCACATCCGTTTCAGGCTCGAGCAATTTAGCCATCAGCAGGCCCCCGGGGGCAGCCATAAATGAAGCGGCAAGGAGGTACTCTAATGGAATACCCAAAGCAGCATAGCCGGCCATCACTGTCCCGGCGATAGAGGCCATTCCGCCCACCATAATGGCAAATAGCTCAGAGGTCGTCATACCAGCCAGGTAGGGACGCACCACCAACGGCGCCTCTGCTTGCCCTACAAAAATATTGGCTGATGCGGACAGGGATTCTGTGTGACTAGTACCTAAAATTTTCTTCAGCGCACCCCCAAGTATTCGAATCACCCAGTGCATAACACCAATGTGATACAGCACAGCGATCAGAGCACTAAAAAAGATCACCACCGGCAGTACACTGAAGGCGAATATAAAACCCAGGTTACTGTCGAGAGAGACTAGCCCTCCGAACATGAAATCGATTCCGGCTCGGCTAAAACCCAGTAGCGCCGCAATGTATTCAGACGCGATTTTAAGTGCCGCCTGCCCCCAGTTGCTAAACAGGGCAACGTAACCAATCAGTACTTGAAGTGCGAACGCCAAGCCTACTGTGCGCAGGTTGATCGCACGTCGATTAGAGGACAGCAACCCAGCCAATAGAAGTAAAAAGCCAATACCTAACAGACTGCTCATGAACTCTGCCTTAGCTCTGCAGATCCATAAACACTGGGTATTTTTTCCCGCCTCATCTGCTGGCCCGGGGTGGGGGGTACGAACGGCTGTCTAGCGTCACCTTCAGCCGATGCATCAGCTGTAACGGCAACGTTTAACAGCGCTAGAAACGTCTCGTAATCGCCACCACAGGTTTCCAGCTTCTCGGCAGCAAGCAGTGTTCGAAAGCCGTCATCCCGCTGCTCTACAACCAGTGGCAGTTTGCCCTGGGTATACGCGGCCAAAGCGCTGCTTTGTTCGTCGCGATGCATCCACTGAAGCTTGCAGGATAGACCTGAATCCTTACGCCATGCCTTTTTACCCGCGGGATTCCAACCATGACTGATATCACACAGGGCGCAATGGCGGTTGCCCGCGAGCTTACCTAAGACATAACTCACTTCCCCCGCGAGGGTTCCATCAGCATCGTAAATGGCAAAATACTGGGCGGTCACTATGTACTCCAAGCACCCTACGGTGGCTGAAAAGAACAGTTGGGGGTCGATAACGGGTCCGATAATACCCCATGATGCCGCAAAGCCACACCGTTGACCTCTGAGCAGCCAACCGATTTTTGACCTTTAGGGTTTGTGGGCTAGGATTTGACGGTTGTTCATGAGGTAATCGTGGGAGAGGTCTGCCAATTTGCTCGCGCTAACCCACTGGCAACTCTAGGGTCGGATATCGTAGGCTCTTAAGCCCAAATTCTGCTGTGAAAAATCGCTGTACTAAGGCAGGGTGTCACGTCGTTTTGTCTGGAGCTGTCAAAGTGTCCGCCACCGCATTTCAAAGACCCGTATTTCGCATAGTGACCGTGGCTACCGTCGCTACAATGCTGCTGTGCAGCCCGGCATATGCCTGGTGGGACAGTGGCCATCGACAAGTCTGTGAGCTAGCCATGGCCCAAGTGCAAACGGGCACGCGGGCAGCGATTGCCAAGCTACTGGAGGCACCTTTTGAAGCGCAGTGCAGCTGGGCTGATGAAATTAAAGGTGAGCGCCCTGAAACACGCACCTGGCATTACTTGAATGCTCCCCCCGACAGCTTCGAGATCAGCTCGGTTCCCCGCCCTAAAGAAGGCGATATTATTTCTGCGCTGACTGAACAAACCTATCGTTTAAAGCACGAGTCTGCGGGCCAGCGCCGGGAGGCTTTATTATGGGTGGGTCATCTGGTGGGAGATCTGCATCAGCCTCTTCACCTTGGGTACGCCAGCGATCTGGGAGGAAACAGGTATCGATTAGACTTGCCCCATGCCCTGGGCGTGCAATTACAGGAAAAGCGAGCAACCGTTAGCCTGCACGCTGTCTGGGACGGACTGATTCTTCGCTACCAAAATCAAGAAAGTGGTCGAACTGCCTACAAAGATGCCGAAGGCTATAGGGATGCCAAAGCAATCCCCATTGAGCAACCGGAGGACGCAATCTTGGCCTGGGCCGATGAAACCTTATCGGTGCTCAATGACCCCAATGTTCACTACCGCCATGGCGCCAGACTGCAAACGCTTACTAGCGACTATCTGATTAGCAATCAGTCTGCGGTCGAACAACAAATACGCAGAGCCGCTGCCCGTCTTGCCGCGTTATTAGACTGGGCCTTTGATGCGCAAAACTAAGCAAAAAAAAGGGCGCTTAAACCGCGCCCTTTTTTTGTGGCTGCGTGTTTAGAACCGATAGTTCATACCCACACGAATCTCCCAAAGCGAGGCATCACCAATACGGGTTTGAGCCTGCCCATTATTTTGCTGATCTTGGGTGACGCCATAGGGGAAGATAGGCTTCTCCATAATGCCCCAATCATCGTTAATAAGATTGGTTAGGTTATCTACCACAATGAAAGCACTGCCTTTGTGGCCGTCAGAAAATCCAGGGAATTCCTGAGAAACCCGCAGATCCACCTTAAACCAGCTACTACCCTCTTCACTGTTGCGCGTGCCGGGCTCGACCAGAACGTGATCGACAAAGTCGAGATAAGGGGTGAAGCCGTAAGCCCCGATAGTGCCATCGGCGCCCTCAAGGGTAATGCTGTAAGGGTAGCCCGAGTTCCCTTGGGCGAAGACCGTGAAGCGAGTCGAATTATTACCGAACCATTCAGCCGCATAATTTAGGACCGCGGTAAAGCGGTGCTCAATATTGTAGTTTGAAGTCGACAAAACCTCTTCTTCAGGATCATAGAAGGTGCGATTGACGTAGTTAGAAAACGCCACAGATGAGGTCATCGGATTCACATCCTTCGCATCGGTCCACGCGTAGCCAAGACGCATATCAAGACCGAAATCCCATGCCTTAAACAAGCTTACTGACAGTGACTCAGATTCATTGCCCTTGGAACTGTTGGTCAAGACAAATGACGAGGTTCGAACACTATCGTAGATAGGATAGCCGTTACCAAAGTCGTTAAACTCGCCTGTAAACTCAAGATCACCGTGCTTGTAGATCGCTGTATCCTCACCCCGGGTGATTTGCGCATCAGCACTGAGCACGTAACCATTGCCCATCTCCCAAGTCGCACCCAGGGCATACTTCCACTCGGTAGGCGCTTCAAAATCAGGGTCTAGATAAACGATCTCAAAGTTACTGCCATCTCCTGCCGCAACTTGTGCCGCAAGATTTTCAGGAACGCCATATCCCGGTCCACAGGTGGGTGCCGTGTCTTCACAGTACACGTAGTTCTGAGCAAATAAATCGACACCGCCACGGTCTGGGCCGCGATCCTGTGTTTGTACCGCTGTGGTATTGGTGTTGGAGTAGACATTGGAGTACCAGACATTTGGGTTACCCCCTGAAAACAAACCCACTCCGCCGCGAACCGTGAGTGCATCTGAGGCATCCCAAGTAAAGCCAAAGCGCGGCAACAGCAAGTCAATACCATCAAGGGTCGCTGTGTTTGAAAAGCCATAGTCAGCCACAAAATCGGCGTTTTCATTGGGTACGTCGTCGGTCTCGTAGTAGTCGTAGCGCAAACCAAAGGTCAGTAACAAACTGTCGGTCAGCTGCCACTTATCCTCAATGTAGAAGCTGCTGACATCGTAGCTCCAGTCAACAGCCGCATCGAGTTCATTGTTGCTAAGGGCGTTACCGTAATAAACCCGAGCGGCAAGGCCATTTTCAAAGTCATCAATATTGTTAAACCGGAGCTCGGTATCGGTGTGCTGGTAAAACAGGTTGTAAACTTCGATAGACTCGCGCTCAAAGCCTCCGGTAATCGTGTGATCGCCCAAGCTGTAGAAGCCGCGCATCACCATCTGGTCGGTGTCCCACTCGAGATCATTAGCCTGACGACTGTCATCTTGACCCAGGTAAACCGTGACACCGTCACCCGCACGAATCTGGACTTCGCCAAATTCTGGACCCGAAACCGACTGTTGTAGGAAATCAACGTTACTGATGGAGTAGCGCACTTCAGTAGAGAAGTTAGCGGTCCAATCGGAGTACCAGTTAAAGGTGTAAGAGGTGAGCTCAGAACCTCGCTTGTAGAAGTGCTTATCAAATTCAAACTCGTTCAGATCACCGTCTGAGGGTGAAAAGTTAAACGAGTCGTTATACATATAGGTGAAAGCAAGACGCTGGGTGTCAGTGGCATACCAGTCAATCTTTGCCAGATACTTCTCATCTTCAAAGTCGAAGGCTTCTGCCACCGTTCGACCTGCTTCGTAACCGTAAACGTCACTGGCGATTTGTGAGATCCGGTCCAATTCTGCCTGCGTGATCAGGACTTCATTAACCGCACCAGAGCCAATAGCGCCTCGGTCATTGAGATCAGCGCCGTCATATTTTTCGTAGGCTCCGTAGAAAAACAGCTTGTCTTGAATCAGTGCGCCACCGAGTTCGAAGCCCCAGCGCGTTTCTTCATAATCCTGAGATTCGATACTGTCGCCTTCGAGCTTGTCACCGCGAAGCGAGTCAGAGCCGTAGTCAAAAAATACAGAGCCCGACAGCTCATTGGCGCCAGTTTTGGTCACGGCATTGACGTTACACGCTGAAAACCCCCCGTAAACCACACTCATGGGTGCCATTTCTACAGCAACACTGGAAATCGCGTCATAGGGAAAAGGCATGCGCTGGGTTGGATATCCGTTACTGTTTAGACCAAAACCATCATTAAGGCGAATACCATCAACCGTAAGGCTGTTAAAACGGGGGTTGGCGCCGTTGCACTGGATAGCATCGACATCACCTCGGGATTGATCAACAAAAATTCTTGGATCCTGCTGAATAACATCAGTAATGTTACGGTTAATGGCGGGGGAGTCTTCCAGACTCTTCAGATCGAACACAGCACTGGGCCCAATTGCCGTTTCCGCCACAGCAATCCGCTGGCCAATAACGATAACCTCTTCCTCAGTGCTTAAGGCGTAGTTGAGAACAGCCTGCTGGCCCACCGCCAGTTGTAAATCGTCGGTCATGGCCTTCTGCAAACCGTTGGCGTCCACACTGACGTCGTAGGTAACGCCCGCAGGAAGTCCTCTGATAGAGTAATAGCCTCGATCGTCGGTGGTGACCCGCTTCTCGATGCCTGTGCGCTGCGATGTAATGACCACATCGGCGCCGGCGACAGCTGCACCGGATACATCGGTCACATTTCCCCGCACCATGGCTGAGGTTTCCTGAGCGTACACAGCACCAGGGAAGCTAGCGCCAGCGATGACTGCAGCCCCGGCAATGGCGTGAGCAAGGGCTTTGCGGGCAAAAAACTTTGCAACGGTTGACGACATGAGTGATCTCCAAAAGTAGTAGGCGTATACAGGGGGAAAACCTGAGGCGCTATGATGCGATAAAAATATGACTTTTTAATTACCAATCCACTCGCGTGTCCAACTATTCACATTTTTTTTGCGCCGGCTCCGAATCTTAACGACAAGCAAAGTCATCGCTAACATTACCTTCTACAAAGACTTCGATCCAAACCCTGAAATGGGGCGTAACGCCACAAACCACTTTCGAGCAGCTTATGCGCCATCTTCACTGGTTTCGTAACGATTTGCGCCTCAGAGACAATCCAGCCATCGCCAGCCATACCGCGGCCGAATCGCTCCTGTGCGTGTATTTGCTGCCCAAACCCCGTCCCTGGTGCAACCTAATGGGCGTGGGTGCTCAGCGCGACCGCTTTATGAGAGAGTCACTGCAAGAACTTCACCAGCAGCTCGCTGAGCAAGGCCAGGCCCTGATGGTCCTTGAAGGGTCTCCAGAACTGGTGCTGCCCGACCTTGTCAGTCGGTTTTCAATTACCGAAGTCAGCGCGACCTTTACGCCCGGATCTTACGAGCGTCGAACTTTGGCGTACCTGAAGGAAAAACTGGCTGTACCCTTGGAAGTCTATCGCGGTAACAGTCTGTTTGAGATATCCGACCTGCCCTTTGAACTCGAGCAGGTACCAAAGGTTTTCTCCCCTTTTCGCCGCGCCGCGGAAAAGCTCAACGTAAGGGGCCCAAGCCCGGCTTTGGATGCCCTACCACCGCCCCCTGCAGCCCAGTTTGACGCGATTCCTTACGCAGCCGCCTCAAAGCCCACCATGCTGCCCCTGCCCGGGGGGCGTACCGCTGGGCTGCGACGGCTGCGTCAGTTCATATTCGATGACACAGCCATTACACAGTACAAAGAAACTCGAAACTGCCTCGATGCTTTAGATGGCTCCAGTACGCTTTCACCCTGGCTGGCCAATGGCAACTTGTCAGTTCGGGAGGTCGCTCATGAAATTTTCCGCTTTGAGCGCGAGACCGTGAGTAATGAATCGACCTATTGGTTATTTTTTGAGCTTTTGTGGCGCGAATTCTTTCACTGGCGCGCCGTGATTGATGATGTCCAAATGTTTAAGGCTGGCGGCGCTAAGGGAAACATTCGAACCAATACATTTGATCCACGAAATTTTGCACGATGGTGCGCTGGTGATACCAACTTCCCCTTAGTCAACGCGCTGATGCGACAACTGGTGGCGACCGGATGGATGAGTAATCGCGGTCGTCAGATTGCGGCGAGTTGTTTGATTAATGAGCTCAAGGTTGATTGGCGTTTCGGTGCCGCTTTTTTTGAAAAGCACTTGATCGACTTCGATGTGGGCAGCAACTACGGGAACTGGCAGTACATTGCCGGGGTTGGTAGCGACCCGCGGGGTGGACGGCACTTTAATCTTGATAAGCAAGCAAATCAGTGGGATCCCGACGGCACTTTTACGGCCAAATGGGGCGGCGATCGTCCGCCTCAACCCACCTATGTCATTGATGCAGCGGATTGGCCGATGAGTGAACAACCCTAGTGCCGCGTATGCGTAAAAAAAGCGATTTGCCGACCAAGGTTTGTCCGGTTTGCGAACTGCCCTTTTCCTGGCGGGCTCGCTGGAAAAGCCATTGGGATGAAGTGGTTTATTGTTCCAGACGCTGCGCTAGTCAACGCCACAAAATTCCCCGTAAGCCCTAACGCCCGCGGTAATTCCGAACCCATTGTTGCCTTTGAGCCCACGGGGGCCTTGATCGGCGTTTTCAGGCCTGCGCCCAGTCATCATGTCGATTGGAACGATAAGGAAGCCTCTGAGGCTACAGGCGTCAGCAGCATGCCAGTTGAGATTGGCTATAGCCCGACCGCAAGATTGTGTGTGTGGGGGGGAGTAAGACACTCGTTACAACCGATCCAACAGCGTGTCTGCCCATGCCGTAATGGCTTGCTTCTGAGCAGGGTCGCGCTTTCGCCAGTTACCCATGATCAGTCCCATCCTTGGATTAGAGGTGAGTAACTCAGCGTTACGATCAATAAAATGCCAATACAGGCTGTTGTAAGGACAGGCATCGTCACCTGTCATTTTTGCCGGATTATAACGACACTGCGTACAGTGATTGCCTTGTTTCTGGATGTATTTACCGCTTGCGGCGTAGGGTTTACTGGCCATGGCACCCTCATCGGCGTAAAGGGCCATGCCCGCGGTATTCGGCAGCTCCACCCACTCATAAGCATCGACATACACGGCGAGATACCAAGCGCATACGCTGCTGACATCTAACCCCGCCAGTAGCGCAAAGTTTCCAATAACCATAAGCCGCTGTATGTGATGGGCATAACCGAGATCAAGTGACTGACTTAGTGCCCGCTGCAGGCAACGCATATCGGTCTCAGCATTCCAGAAAAAATCTGGCAGAGGGCGCCTGGCATCAAAGGTATTACGCTCAGCGTACTCGGGCATCAGCAACCAATAAATCCCGCGCACGTACTCCCGCCAACCCAAAATTTGTCGAATGAATCCCTCAGCCGCCGCCAGCGAGCAGCGTTCAGCCCGGTACTCAGCTTCGACCCGCTGACACAGCGCCAAAGGTTCAAGCAGGCCACAGTTTAGGTACATCGAAATGAGGCTATGAAATACCCAGGGGGACTCTTCGGGCAAAGCATCCTGAAAATTTCCGAAATCCGCGAGTGTATGGCGGCAAAACCAATCAAATTGACGCTGGGCCGCTTCATGGGTGACGGCCAAACGAAATTGGCTCAAGTCACCCGGGTTGTTGGGAAAATACTTGAGAACTTCAGCCACGACCTTCTCGGTGATGGCATCGGGAGCAACATCCTCCCGAGCAGGTATGGTGACTTGATTACGCCAACCCTTACGGTTGTCGGCGTCATAGTTCCATTGCCCGCCACAGGGTTCGCCGTCGTCAAGCAATAGGCGATACCGTTTACGCATTTCACGATAAAAATACTCCATGCGCAGCTGCTTTCGTCCCTTGGCCCAGGCCGAAAAATCCGCATCTGACGCCAAAAATCGTGTGTCCTCGAGCAGATTGACCGTCACCCCAAGGCGTTGGCTCCACTCACCCATCGCCACAAGGAGTCGATGCTCTCCCGGGCTACAGACTTCAATACTTTTCGCCGGATGCTGCTGCAGGGTCTGGGAACAAGCGTCTTCTAGACTAGCCAGCCCGGCACTGATCTCGGTGTAGTACACGGTGAAACCACGCTCGCGTAAACACTGTGCAAAGTGACGCATCGCAGAGAATATGAGCACTAACTTGTGCCGATTGTGAGGCACATAAGATGCCTCTTCCCTAACCTCCGCCAGAATGATGCCGTCGGTTTTGGGATCGGCGGCTATGAGCGCGGGATTACTCCAGCTCAGCTGGTCCCCCAAAATAAGAATCAGTTTACTGTTTGACATGTGGGTTATCCGGTCGCAGTGATCATGATTCTTTGGCTGTTAATCTTCCAACCAAGGCATAAGAAGTTCATTAACGTTAACTTGGGCTTTAAGGCGGGTAGCCAGCATAAACAGGCCTGCAATTTTGCGATGAATGTAAGCCACATCAACTGGTGGAGCTTCCCAAAACGCTTTGTAGCGTTGAATATCACCCGCCATAGCGGCTGCCTGCTTAGGGAGCTCACTGGCCCCAAAGTCATAGGGCTCGTCCCGTGTTAATGGCGCCAGCACCACCGTCGCGAGCTGCAAAATGGTATCCCGGTAGGGTGTTTTTTCAGGCCCCAGCTTATACCCAATACGATTGGCCGCGTCGGCCATTGCCTCTTGATCATGAGCCACCACAGCTTGAAGTAAATCTAAGTAGCCACCGGTGAAAGCGGCCTTGAAACGTCTTGAGGCGCCGAAGTCTAACAAGACAACCTGACCGGTCTCAGGGTCGTAACGATAGTTGGCAAAGTTGGGATCTGTCTGAACCAGCCGTAACTCAAACATTTCAATCAGTAACAGCTCGAAAAGCAACGACATGACTCGGTTACGCTCTTCCTGATTTTCGAAGATCACATCCTCAATGGGGATGCCCGGCACATAGGTCATACCCAACACGCGGGAGGAGCTTAAAGATGGAATCACCCGAGGCAGTAGAAAGCGCTCATCATCTCCCAGGGCGCGGACAAAGGCATTGAGATAGCGCGCCTCCTGCTCATAATCTGCCTCCTCCCGTAGCTGTGCCTTGACCTCATCGAGCAAGGGTGCAATTTCTATATGTTTGGGTAGTAACCCAGAAACCCTGAGCAAAGTAGCGAGGTTATCGACATCAGAGTCGATACTTTCTCGCACCCCGGGGTATTGGACCTTGAGTACAGCCGAGCGACCCTGTCTGGTCGTTAAGCGATGGACCTGTCCAATAGAAGCAGCGGCAAAGGGCTTAGATTCAAAATCCCGTAGCTTGCGCTCAAAGTCGTCACCAAAGGCCTCTGACAAGACTTCCTGAAGTTGGCCTTGGGGCATGGCATAACCCGCATCGCGCAGTGTGGCAAGAATATCAGTGAGCTCCCTTGGCAAAAAATCACCGGTATCCATTGAAAATATTTGCCCGAGCTTCATAGCGGCCCCACGCATTTCAGCAAGTTGCTTGGTGAGTCGCCGGGCGTTGTTGGGTGTGAGTAAAAGGTCACGTGCTTTGGGTCGATTACCCGTGGCAACCTGCTTAACACCTTCGGTTAGCATGTTACCTGCCACCCCTCCGGCCAGACGCGCAAACCTACTAAAACGCTGGACGCGCCCCCGGGGTACTGCCTGACTTTTTGCCGTCATATGCTACGCCTCGTTTTGCTTTTAGCCGCGGGTTTGGGATTGAGGTAGGGCGCAATCACGTCATAGGCATTAAATTCGGCATTGAGTACGGCAATGAACGTAAAGACTCCCGTTAATTTCCGCGCCACAAGGGCAAAATCTCCGCTGGGGATGTTGAACTGCCGGCTAGCCACCGACTTCGCAACGTGACGGCCGGTGCGACTGAGCAATGCTGACTGACCCCAGCAATACTCACCGGAGGCATTCAAAAACTCCGGTGGCAAATCGGCCGGGGGCCGAAGGGGTTCGAGCAAGTTAGAGACAAATGTTCGGAAGGTGTCCCGGGCATGACTGCCAGCGTCGGGGGATAAGCAACCCAAACGCTGCAATCCCAGTATGAGCTCTTCATCATCGTTACGATGCCCTGCTACGATCGTATCGCACAGCGCTTCTCGAACAGACTCATCGAGATTCATCACCGAACCAAAGTCTAGAAGCGTCAGCTGATCGCCCTCGGCGCTGATCAAGTAGTTACCGAAGTTAGGGTCGCTTTGCATCAGCCCCAGCTCGAAAACCTCAACGAAAAAAAGCTCGAGCATTAAGCGTCCCAGGGCGTTGCGGCGAGCCTGTGGTAAAGCTGCAACTTCAGAGGAGCCCGCCTGAAACCCCGGGACGTAATCCATGGTGAGCCACTGCGCTCCCGAGTAACGCGGCCAAAATTTGGGCACCGCAAGGGTCACCCCATCAACACTGAGGCAATGATGCTGCTGCAGTGCGATGGCAAATTCTTGAGCTACAGCGCTTTCTCTTGGGTAATCGATTTCAGCGTGGAGCTGATCACGCATCACCTCTAACCACGAGTCAAAGTCGCGAGTTAGGGGAATCCAGCGCGCGAGACGCAGCATTTTTACAACAGCGTCGAAATCTTCGTCGAGCATTATCGCCAAATTTGGATATTGCACCTTGACCACAACAGATTCCTTTGTGGCCGTGACACGAGCTCGATGCACTTGCGCCAGAGACGCCGCTGCCAAAGCATCCTGCTCAATATCGAGCTCGGCATACCGATTGCCCAAAGCCTGTCGTAACAGCGGCTCAATATGCTGCCAGGCAAGGGGTTGCGCCTGGGATTCAAGCTGGTGCAGGGCGGCGGTTAGGGGCGCAGGTAAAAAGTGTTCACCCAACAGAGCGAACAGCTGTCCAATTTTGACGTAACTGCCTTTGAGTTCACCCAGACTTCGAGCAAAACGCTTTGCTTCTCGCTCGAGTCGTTCACTGTTACCGGCTTGTTCGCCGCGGAGTTTGCGAACGGCACTATCCAATGCAAAAGCGCCGCCAGCGCGAGCGCCGGCGATGGATAAGCTGAGTCCGCGACTAAAGGCGCCGCGACGGATGGGTTTATTATTGGCCATGGCAATCCTACGCGGGACTGTGGCCCCCGGACTACCCGCGGCAGCGATTGACCCCGGACAAAGAAGGGTCAGTCAAGCAACAGACTCGCCAACCGTTTTCGGTGGTGAATCGCATCACCGAAAACCTGATGACTCCACTGACCGCGGCGTATAAACAGCGTCGAATCACAATCCCATGTGAAGCCAATGCCACCATGAAACTGAACCGCTCGGTCTCCTGCATAGGACATGGTCTGTCCAGCGGATACCTTCGCCATGCGACAGGCGATTTCGGCATCGTGACTAAGGGGTTCGTCGTTTAATAAAGAAGCCGCGTGGTAGCAAAAACTTCGGGCATCTTCGACGCCACAATAGATATCTACCGTTGGGTGCTTGAGCGCCTGATAAGAGCCAATAAGTTTGCCAAATTGTTTACGTGTCTTTAGGTAGTCAATAATGACAGCCAAACACCGTGCCGCACTACCCGCCGCCTCCGCTGCGGTCAACAAAGCCCCGAGCAGTCGGTAGTCTCTGATGGCAGTCACTACGCGCTCGCCCGTGAGCACGGTTTTCGCTTGCACGCCGGTAAAGTCAATTTGGGCGGTACGCTTGGTCAAGTCAATCAAGGTATTGACGGATACTGCGTCTGGTTTGAGATCTGCTGCGTCAACCACGGCAATAGCAGGCTCCCCGTCACATTGCCCAAGGACCAAAATAAGGCTGGCCTCATGTCCGCAACCGACAAAGGTTTTTGTGCCATTGAGCACACCATTTTGGGCAATATCGAGGGCTAAATTGGCGCCACCCCAGTCGCCTCCATCGAGAAACGCGACGGTCGCTATTCGGCCTCCAGCGATTTCCTCTAATAAAGGCTCATGCTCCGCTGTACCTGCCCGAAGCAGTAACTGTCCCGCCAGGGTTGAGTCAATGAGGGGGGTGCCCAGTAAAGCGTGACCCATAGCCTCTACAACAGGAATGACGGCACTAACCCCAAGGCCCGCACCGCCCACCATTTCAGGCAGTGCAATACCCGCCCAGCCCAAGTCGACTATCTCCTTCCAAAGCTGAGGTTCGTAACCCTGATCGCTCTCCAGGAATTCTCGAATTTTGTCGGTGGGAGCCTTGTCATTGAGAAAGCCACGGGCAACATCCATGAGCATGCTCTGCTCGTCACTAAATTTAAGGGATACGCTCCCAAGTACTGATGTCATCAATAATCTCCTTACTTGGGCAGGCCGAGAACATGCTCGGCAATAATATTGGCTTGTACCTGACTGGTACCGCCGCCGATGGTGGCGCCAAAATTGGAAAAATAAGCCCGCTGCCAAAAGCCGCCGCGATGGGCGTCAGGGTCGTCAACATAAAGCGCACCCTGAGCACCCTGCATAGCAGCGCCAAATAACTTCATGCGCCTCGACCATTCCGTGCCGCGGTACTTAGACGACAAAGGTAGTCCCATGGGGAAGTCACTGGTGAGTGCAGGAACGCCCATGCGACGCGCTGACAGCGATAACGCCTTCGCTTCCATAATTAAGCCGACCGCTTCGTCTCGAACCGCAGGGTCTTCAAATACCGGAGCACCATCGCGCTCAAACTCTCGCAGGTCATTAATCAAGTCATCGATTCCTATCGCCACCATCCAATGACCCGTAGCCTGACCTGCGGTCACACCACGCTCGTATTCAAGGGTTTTCATTGCAACGCCCCAGCCCTTACCCTCACCGACCATGAGTGTTTCTGCAGGAATACGGGTATCGGTGAAAAATACCTGATTGAAACCGTATTCACCCGTGACTTTACGGATGGGTACCGCATCGACGCCCGGAACTTTCATGGGCGATAGGAAGAATGAAAGACCATCGTACTTACGCTCTGCCGTGGGATCTGTTCGTGCGAGCAGGATCATATGATCCGCGTAGTTCCCCAATGTCGTCCAAATTTTGGAGCCATTGATGATGTACTCATCCCCATCTCGAACCGCCTTGGTCTGCACCGCGCCGAGATCGGAGCCGTGATCAGGTTCGGAAAAACCTTGGCACCATATTTCATCGCCAGAAAGGATGTGTTTAAGGTACTTAGCCTTTTCAGTGTCCGTGCCCATTTCCAATAACAGCGGGCCAGTCCAACCCAATCCAATGGTGTTGAACATGATGGGGGCATTGCATCGCCCAAGCTCTCGATCGACCACGCCCTGATAGTCGGGGTCAGCGCCCTGGCCGCCGTATTCCGTGGGCCAATGCATACCCAAAAAGCCCGCTTCCCAAACTTTGCGCTGCCATGCCCTGAGAAAGTCGAGCTGCTGCTCGGTACCGACCTCAAGAAAGCTCAAGGGCAGCAGGAAGCCAGGGTCAGATGGGACATTTTCTTTCATCCAGGCCGCAACATCGGCCTGAAAACTTAATAGTGCTTTTTTAGACTCCGCCATGAATGGCTCCTTTTTTTACAGTCCGTACTGGCGGGAAGCTAGGTCGCGCATAATTTCCTCAGAACCCCCACCAATTGCATTTACTCTTACTTCGCGATAAATCCGCTCGGTGCGGCTACCACGCATAAAACCCAGACCACCCAAGACTTGCATAGCCTCTCTCGCACAAAACTCCATGACTTCACTGGCCTGGACTTTAAGCAAGGCAATATCCGCAGGGTTGGGCTCACCCCGCTCAATAGATTCATTGCAAACGCGAATATAGGCCTGAGTGGCATTTATTTTCTGCTTCATCATAGCAATTTTATGGCGGATAACCTGATGGTCACCCAGGCGCTTACCAAAAGTCTTGCGCTCACGGGCCCAGTTTACGGCCTCCTCTAGGCAAACTCTCGCGGCTGCCTCCATATGAATCGCCATGCCCATACGTTCGCTATTGAAGTTAGTCATGATGACTCGAAAACCCTGATTTTCCGCACCAATAAGCTGATTAACGGGAACCCTGACGTTATCGAAGTAGAGTGTCGCGGTGTCTGATGCCCACCAACCCTGCTTACGGTTTAAGGGCGTGCGGGAAAAGCCTTCCGCGTCGGTGGGTATTAACAGCATGGAAACGCCGCTAGCACCTTCACCGCCCGTTCGCACCGCGGTTGAGACCCAGTTCGCTCGCATACCCCCGGTGATGTAGGTTTTCGATCCATTCACTACATAGTCATCACCATCACGCACCGCGGTGGTTTGAAGACTCGCCACATCGGATCCTCCACTAGGCTCTGTGATCCCCAAGGAAATCCAGGCCTCGCCTCGAAGTACAGGGGGCGCAATCTCGTTCTTCATGACCTCAGAGCCCCAATTTATAATGGGAGGCAAGCCAATATTGTGGACCATTAGGCTCGCATTAATACCACCAGCACCTATGCGGCCCAGCTCTTCTGCGGTTATTTGTCCCAACCAAACATCGCCAGGGGTGCCGCCGTAGGCCTCTGGGTAACTCAGACCCAGCAGCCCCACTTCAGCAGCCTTCGGCCATAACGCCATTGGAATTTCTCCCGCCTCATCCCAATCATCGGCGTAGGGCATAATTTCAACGTCGATAAAACGTCGTAACTGTTCTCTCCAGGCATGATGTAAATCGGTCAGATTAGGGTTGGGCAACCGGGCGCTGTCAAAATCAAGGCTCATACGGAATAACTTCTCTGTGGCAAGGTGCCTAGGCAGCCTTGTTCGGTTGTTTTTTGAATTCTGAGTAGGTTTTTATACCACGGGTTCACGCTGGTGTAACCCAAGGCCCCGACCAGCGTACAATATGCCACCCTAGGCATCCGTGGTGCGCAACAAACCGTATGCCTGTGTAGATATTTTGACCGGGAAAAATGATGAGTTACCGTGGTACGACCGACTACGAACATGGCACGCCGCCATTAACAGGCGTGTTGATCACCAATCTGGGGACGCCACAGGCGCCCACGGCCAAAGCACTGCGTCCTTATCTCAAACAATTCCTGAGTGATCCCCGGGTTGTAGAAGTGCCCCGGCTCATTTGGTGGCTCATTCTCAATGGGATTATTTTAAACACCCGTCCAAAAAGATCGGCGGAGGCCTACAGCGAAGTTTGGACCGACCGTGGGTCGCCTCTGTTGTACCACCTCATGGATCAAGTCAGTGGTATCGAGGAGCGCTTAAAAAGCCGGGTTGGTCAACATATTATGGTGCGCGGAGCTATGCGCTACGGCAATCCATCAATTCCTAACGTCCTAGAAGACCTTTTTAGTGCCGGCATTCAGCGACTCGTCGTGCTACCCCTCTATCCTCAATATGCAGGGCCGACAACAGGATCAACCTTCGATGAAATAGCAGGCGACTTTGTCACTCGCCGATGGCTACCTAATTTCAGATTTATCGCCAACTACCACGACGACCCCGGTTACATCGCCGCAGTCGCCGCGTCGATTCGGCAACACTGGGAGCAACACGGGCGCGCGGATAAATTAATTTTCAGCTACCACGGCAGTCCTCAACGCTACCTGCAAAACGGCGATCCCTATCACTGTCAGTGCCATAAAACGACACGCCTGGTGGCCGAGGCGCTTGATTTACATCCCGATCATTACTTATCAACTTTCCAGTCACGTTTTGGTCGAGAGGAATGGCTAAAGCCGTACACTGACGAGACCCTTAAATCACTTCCCGAAAACGGCGTGAAATCACTGCAGATTATCTGTCCGGGTTTTTCTGCGGATTGCCTTGAAACGATAGAAGAGATTGGCATGGAGAATCGTGACTATTTCCTTGAGGCAGGAGGAACGCGCTATGAATACATTCCATGCCTCAACGCGAGTGACAGTCACCTTGATGCCCTGACTGATCGTATTCAACGGGAGCTTTACGGCTGGGAAGACGGCCCCTACGACCCTGAAAAATCGCGCTCAGAAGCCCTGGCCCTTGGGGCTGAACGCTAACACCCTATCGCACTCAGAGCGCGTGGGCAGGCTCTACTGCCCCGATACTCCAAGCTAAAGCGATGCCCAATATAAAAAGCACGGTTAACTTGGCACGGTCATGACTGTGGAACTGAATTTCCGGCAACAAATCACCCAAGGCAATACAGATAAAGGCGCCGGCAGAGAACGCCAAAGCTGCTGCCAGTATTCGACCATCAGAGGGTGACAGTTCCATGAAATACCAGAAAATGATCGCTGCAACCGGGCACATCAGCGAGAATATAAGGTTAACCCAATGCCTGTATCGGGGTGATTGGCCCGATGCCGCCAACACCGTCTCAATGGACAACGCATCGAGAGGTTTGTGCAGCAATATCGCCAAAAAGACACCCAACCCCAAAATTCCCGACTCTGCGACGGGGTCTGCGCGCATTACCGCACCCAAGGCAATGCCATCCACCACCGTATGAATCCCCAAACCCAATAACAGCCCCATCCAGGTAAACGGGCCACCGGGAGGTTGGCTATGACTGTGGTCGTGGGCGTGTTCGTGGCTATGTGCATTAGCACCACCCTCTCCGCAGTGGGCATGGGATTCGTCGAAATCGTGCTGATGAAAGTGAAACAGGCGCAGCAACACCAACATGAACACCAAACCTGCCATAACCCAGGCCATGGCAAAATCTATATTGGCAGTTTTGCTGAGCGCGGCGTGGGGGATCAGATGAAAAAAAGCCACGCCTAACATAAGCCCTGCCACCAAACTCATCACCAGCTGGGTTCGGGTATGTGTCATGTGAAAACGACGGGGTAGCCAACCGCCCAAGATACTCGCCCCGAAAATGGCCGGTAAGTAGATTGTCAATAACACCGTGGCCGTGCTCACAAGCTCACCATATTGTCGCGATGAATGATTTCTGCATCACCACCGTAGCCTAAAATGATGGGAATCTCCTTCGAGGGCTTGCCCTGCAACTTAAGGGCCTCATTGGCGTTGTAATTGACCAATCCCCGGGCAATCTGGCGTCCCTCGCTGTCTACACAGGCCACCAAGTCGCCCCGGACAAAATCTCCCTCGACGGCGACAACCCCAATAGGAAGCAGTGATTTATCTCCCGCAGCTACAACCGCTGCGGCGCCGGCATCGAGAATCAAGCGACCTTGAGTGTGAAGCAAACTGGCTAGCCACTGCTTGCGGGCACTTTGTGGACGGCGTCGCGTGCTGAGCAAGGTGCCCAACGGCTCTCCAGCGGCCACTTTAGGAATGATTTTGGGTACACGACCATTAGCAATGACGGTTACCGCCCCCGATCGTGCTGCCAACCGGGCAGCATTGAGTTTTGTCACCATGCCGCCCCGTCCAAACTGACCACCTTCACCGACCATGTCGTCGAGTCGCGGATCGTCAACCTCCGCAGCTGAGATTACAGCGGCATCAGGATTGTCTCGGGGATTGGCTTCACACAAGCCCTCTTGATCAGTCAGTACCAGCAATACGTCGGCGTCGATCAAGTTCGCTACCAGTGCCGCGAGGGTGTCGTTATCGCCCAGGCGAATTTCATCGGTAACCACGGAATCGTTTTCGTTGACGACCGGTATAACACCTAAATCAATCAAGCGCCCCAGTGTGCCGCGGGCATTGAGGTAACGATCTCTGGCGAGAATATCGGCATGGCTCAACAAGACCAGGGCCGTGGTAATGCCCTGAGGCGCCAGAGCCTCTTCATAGCTGCGAATGAGCGCCGACTGACCGACAGCCGCTGCGGCCTGCAAAGAATGGAGGTCCTGAGGGCGTTCTTCAAACCCCAGTCTAACCGCACCCGCTGCAACGGCGCCGCTGGATACCAGCACCACCTCACAGCCCCGTTCTCGCAATGTCACCAACTGCTGAACCAAGCCGTGAATGACACCGCGGTCAAGGCGGCGCCCCTCATCAGTGAGCAAAGCACTACCCACTTTGACCACCCAGCGCCGGGCTGTCAGCAGTACCTGGCGATCATCCGAACTCAAAGACGGTACTCCACGGACACCCCGTCGTCATCGTCACTGTCATCGTCGTCTTCTACGCGCTCGACAGCCTGATCACGGCGTTCGTTATTTCTCGCACTACGGAGGGCTTCAATACGTTCACGGGCTTCTTGCTGCATGTTGGTTTGAGCTTCTTGCTCGGCCTGCATAGCCGCTTCATCATCGGCCAGGGTCTCGTTGAGTGCTTCGATATAGGTCATCAGGTCGCCACTAAGCTTCTTGGTGCCCTCCCGGCTTAACGCCGAGATCTCATAAACAGGACCCGTCCAATTCAAAGCAGCTAGCACAGATTTTTTGCGCTGCGCACAAAGCTCTTCATCAATCAAATCCACTTTATTCAGAATTAACCATCGTGGACGCGACGCTAAGGTGGGACTGAATCGCTCCAATTCACGCACAATACTCAGCGCCGCATCCGCGGGGTCCGTCTCATCCAAGGGTGCGATATCGACCAAATGTAATAAAATTCGATTTCTTGTGAGGTGTTTGAGAAAGCGTATGCCTAGCCCTGCCCCTTCTGACGCGCCCTCGATAAGACCGGGAATATCCGCCACGACAAAGGAACGGTAGCTATCCACCTTAACGACACCGAGGCTAGGAATCAGTGTGGTGAAGGGGTAATCAGCAACTTTGGGGGTAGCCGCAGATACCGCACGAATTAGCGTGGACTTACCGGCATTAGGCAAACCCAGTAAACCCACGTCGGCTAAAACTTTGAGCTCCAGCTTTAAACGGCGGGTTTCGCCGGCTGACCCTGGGGATGACTGTCGAGGCGAACGATTGACGCTGGATTTAAAGCGCGTGTTACCCAAACCGTGAAATCCACCTTGAGCAACCAGCAACTGCTGTCCGGCCTCTCGAATATCACCCAGTACCTCTCCCGTATCTTCATCGAGTATGGTGGTGCCAATGGGAACCGGCAGGGTTAAATCTAGACCGGCCTTGCCCGTACAGTTGCGCCCCTTACCCGAACTGCCGGCCTCTGCACGAAATTTTCGGGTGTAGCGGTAGTCAATCATAGTATTGAGAGACGCGTCACCGAGCAGTATTACACTGCCGCCATCGCCGCCATCCCCGCCATCGGGCCCACCAAAAGGAATATATTTTTCCCGTCGAAAACTGACACAGCCACCACCGCCATTCCCAGCAAACACTTCGATGGTTGCTTCATCGACAAATTTCATGAGTCACCCCTCCGAGATGTCAATTGCTGCGACTTTTTTCAGCAGCCTAAAACAAAAAAGCCCCGTCAGCTGACGAGGCTTTCTGTCACCATGTAGTCGTGTTACCTAGGCGCTGACGACCCGAACCTGCTTGCGGTTACGAGGGCCCCCTACGTAAAACTCGACCTTACCAGCGGCAGTTGCAAACAAGGTGTGATCCTTGCCCACTCGAACATTATCGCCGGCGTGAAATTTTGTGCCGCGCTGACGGACAATAATACCGCCGGCACTGATGACTTGGCCACCAAACACTTTGACGCCAAGGCGTTTGCTCTCTGAATCTCGCCCGTTCCGGGTACTACCACCTGCTTTTTTGTGTGCCATGGAAGCCTCCTATTAGCCTGTTATGCCCGTAATTTTGACTTCGGTGAACCACTGACGGTGCCCGGTCTCATTGCGGTAATGCTTACGTCGGTTGAACTTCACAATGCGAATCTTCGCATGACGTCCGTGGGAAACCACCTCGGCAGACACTTTACTGCCCTCAACCAAGGGCGCACCAATTTTCACGTCAGCGCCCGCGCCCACCATGAGCACACGATCGAATTCGATCGTATCGCCGGTAGCCACTTCAAGCTTTTCAAGCTTGAGCACTTCACCTTCTTCAACACGGTGCTGCTTACCACCGCTCTCAATTACTGCATACATTGCACTGTTCCTCGTAGTTAGCCGGCTCGCAGAAGTAACAACCGCCCTAAAATCGGCGGGGCAGAGCGACGGCACCAGATGAGTACAA
>CALKNZ010000025.1 GCA_938091995.1 uncultured Luminiphilus sp.
TCGCCTGCGGCCTTCAATGCGGCCTTCGGGAAAATGGCCTCCGCATCCCAAGTTGCCGCATGAGGTGCCAGTTCTCCAAGAGCAAATTCCTTTGCGCTATTGGCGTAGGCTCGTTGCTCATCGTCGAGTTCGTAATCCAAAATTCCTTACCCCAAAACCGTTAATTTATGCTTTGTTTGCAGCATGCTCTGACGACACGCTGATCGGCACTGTAACAAAAAATTAAAGCGCGCTGGTTGACCCATGCGCCAACATAGCCGAAGTCTAACTTGCCTCAAAAAAACATCGCTAATACGACCGATTTGTCCTTATCATGATCGCTTTTCTAATGGCGGAGAGTTGCCCCTTGAAGTCTCTCTCCCACCCTACTTGGGCACCTTTTTTGCACTTTGCGTTTAGCACTTTGCGGCAGTAGTTTTTAGCCCGGACAGCTTTACGGCCGTGAGCCACACAGACCCAGTGAAAGTGACGCCATGAATCGAGTTGGTACAAACCCCATTCCTTGTTACTGACAAGCCGCTAGTCTAGCGCTTATTATGAGCGCCGACCGTTTTTATTAACAAATACTGGAAGCGCAGGATGAACTCAGCAGCTATTGACCCCGTCACCGATCCCAAAGCTTATATAGCCAGCCTTGTGACACGCTCCCGTGCCGCACAACAAGCTATTGAGCATTACTCACAGGAGCAGGTTGATGATTTAATTCGAGCGATGGTTTGGTCCGTAGCCCAACCTGGCATGGCCGAGGAAATAGCCCAGTTCACCGTGGATGAGACACAACTGGGCAACTATGAAGGTAAGTTCCTGAAAATTCAGCGAAAAACCCGGGCTACATTGGCCGACATCATCAACGATAAATCTGTTGGGGTCATAGAAGAATACCCTGACCGAAACATTAAGATTATTGCCAAACCCCTAGGCGTGATCGGCGCTTTAGCGCCCTCTACAAACCCCGAGGCTACGCCGGTCATTAAAGGCATACACGCCGTTAAGGGCCGCAATTCGATCATTATTGCGCCTCATCCCCGGGCAAAACTCACCAACAAGAAAATTTGCGACCTGATGCGGGGCGCACTCAAACGCATGGGTGCTCCCGAAGATTTGGTCATAGCCATCGAAACCCCGTCGCTGGACACCACCAACGAACTCATGCGTCAGTGCGATCGCGTGCTTGCCACAGGAGGTGGCGCCATGGTCACCGCCGCCTATTCCAGTGGCACTCCGGCGCTGGGGGTGGGCGTGGGAAACGCGGTGATCACCGTTGATGCTTCGGCCGACCTCGACGATGCCGCAGAGAAAATCCGCATTTCCAAAACCCTTGATTTGGCCGCTTCCTGCTCCTCTGACAATTCAGTGATACTGATCGACGAGATCTATGACGACATGTTGACGCGCCTGCAGGCTCAGGGCGGCCATGTCTGCTCAGCAGATGAAAAGGCCAAGCTGCAGGCGACTCTCTGGGACGAGGAGCTGCACATTAATACTGCTATGGTAGCCCAACCGGTCGATCGCATTGCGAGCCTGGCCGGGATTGCGCCACCACAGGGCACCCAATTTCTGATCGTTTTAGAGGATGGCTTCGGACCAGAGCATCCTTTCTCCGGGGAAAAGTTGTCGGTCATTATGGCGCTTTACCGAGGTAGGGATATCGAGCACGCCATTGAGTTAACCCGCAATATTCAGGCCTATCAGGGTCAGGGTCACTCCTGCGGTATTTATTCAAACAACGACAGCAATATAATGAAGCTCGCAGCGAGCACCCATACCTCAAGGGTCATGGTCAATCAGCCCCAAGCGGCCTCCAATAGTGGTAATGTTTGGAATGGCATGCGGCAAACCTTCTCTCTAGGCTGCGGCTCCTGGGGTGGCAATGGCACCAATCACAACGTATCTTGGCGCGATCTCATTAACGAAACTTGGGTCTCTAGACCCTTGGCCGAACACAAGGTTATTCCTTCAGATGACGATTTATTTGGAGGAGTCAGGGACCAACTGGCATAGGTAGGTTGTTTTAGTCACGCTGAAGGAGAATCCATACAGAGATCCACACGGGTAACGCCACGGTTCTTCCTCCACATGAGTACAGCAAACAGATAATTGGGGCAGCTCATGGCGAACCCACCGGTTAAATCACAAATTCAGGCTGCCCCCTTAGCTGAGGTTGCCAATACCCTAGCTCGGATGATCTGTGTGTTACACAAGCCTGAATTTCCTCAAGTCTTTACTCGGGCACTGATGGACTTAACGGGCGCTGAGGACGGGACGCTGCTGTGGTTCAAAGCGGATGGCTTACCCCAGGTTGCCTACAACGTCCCCCGGATAGACGGCGGAACAAGTACTTTAGACGCATATCTGCAGGGGGCATTTTTACTAGATCCCTTTTATCGTGCTGCCGGCATTGATAACCTGCGCGGCATATTTGGACTGCGGGACTTAGCTCCAGAGGGTTTTAGAGATAGTGAGTACTTCTCAACTTGGTATCCTTTAACGGGCTTCAATGACGAATGTGGTGTCTTATTATCCCTTCCCAATGGCTTTTTACATTGTGCATTAACCACCATAACTGCTAACCGTTACTTTTCTGTGGAGCAACTTCAAGGGATTGCCGACGCCTTCCCTGCCATCGAAGCGCTGGCGCAAAGTCATTGGGCCAATGCGCCACAGTTCAGCCCCAAGCAACCTCAGATCCGCGATCAGTTAAACGACGCGCTTGCCACGTTTGGCAGCTCTCTACTCACTCGCCGTGAACGAGAAGTTATTGAGTATGTGCTGTTGGGAAACAGTACCCGCCGTATTGCTGAAAAACTTGGCGTCTCTGCAGAAACGATAAAACTGCATCGAAAGCACGCCTACAGCAAGCTCGATATCTCGTCCCAAGGAGAGTTATTTCATCTGTTTATGGATTGTATATTAAGCATTCCTCAGGATTATAATAAAGATCCGCTGATTGCTTACCAGCAACGTGGCTAATCAAATACCCTGGGGTTAACGCTATAAGGCCTATATCGAAGGTGAGCTTTCGACGACCCATGGTCAGCAAAATTTGGACTGTCAATAACCGGGCTGCCTAGGCATAGGCATCACTTTATTTTTCGCTACTAGAAGATCTCGCCTATTTGCCGATATTAATGCATTTTTGATGTAATTTGCCCAATTTTTCAAGATTTTAAGCGCAGCATATTTTATATCGACCCCAAAAAACTCCTTGGATAACTTATCTTAGAGTTACAAAATTTTTCAGTAATTTAACGACTTTTAGCGATAGATTGCCCTCTTTTCCGGGATTTTTGTCATTTTAAAACCCGCTTCAGCTCAGTTTTGTCAGGGACGAAAAGATACCCTATGCATCGCCCGTTACCGCCTGTGCCGCGTCCCAAAACCAAGAGTTTCTATGGGGGTTAGGGCCAGATAATTCAGTGGGTCGACGACTATTGCCCACCCCCAAAGGGTTAATGCTGACTCGCTCCGCATGTGTCAGGATAGCGTGACGAAAATTAGTGATATCGACCACCCGCTGCGATGGGCAAACAATTAAACTTGAGGGAAACGCTGTGAACGCGACACTGGATACTGCAACGCTTAAAAAGCTCGATCAGGACCACCACTTCCACCCGTTTACTGACTTCAATGATTATGCGCAACACGGCGGCCGGATTATTAGCCGGGCCGAGCACATTTATATTTACGATTCCGATGGCCACCAGATACAGGACGGTATGTCGGGCTTGTGGTGTTGTAATTTGGGTTACAGCATGGACGCGATCAAAGAAGCTGTCGCCGCACAACTGCAGGAACTGCCGTTTTACAACAACTTCTTTCGATGCTCGAACCAACCCGCGGTAGAGCTTGCCAGCAAACTCGCCGAAGTCACTCCGAAGGGCTTCAACCATGCTTTTTTCACCAATTCAGGCTCCGAGGCCAATGACACCCAGCTAAAGCTGGTGCACCGTTATTTTGATATATTGGGAAAACCCAACAAAAAGTTAGTGATTAGCCGTAAAAATGCTTATCACGGCTCTACCATTGCGGCTAGCTCCCTCGGTGGCATGTCGGCCATGCACGATCAAACAATGGGGCTAAATTACATCCACCATATCAACCAGCCCCACTGGTTTGAGCTTGGCGGTGAGTTAGACGAAGCCAGTTTTGGCATCAAAGCGGCTAGGGAGCTTGAGGCGAAAATTGATGAGTTAGGGGAGGAAAATGTAGCCGCCTTCATCGCCGAACCGGTGCAGGGTGCGGGTGGCGTGATTATCCCGCCAGAAACGTACTGGCCAGAGATAAAGCGCATTCTCGACGAGCGCGATATTCTCTTTATTTCTGACGAAGTCATTTGTGGCTTTGGTCGCACAGGGCGCTGGTTTGGCTGTGAAACTTACGGCATGGAGCCTGATCTGATCACCTTCGCCAAGGCCGTCACCAACGGCTTTATGCCTCTGGGTGGTTCTATGATCAATGACAAGATGGCGGATGTATTATTAAGCGGAGGAGGGGAGTTCGCCCACGGCTTAACCTACTCAGGACACCCCGCCTCTTGCGCCGCGGGTCTTGCCACTCTCGATATTTATCGGGATACGGGGATTATTGAGAAAACTGCGGCACACCTGGCACCGCACTTTGCCATGCGCGTTAAAGAACTCGAATCCCATCGCCTGGTAGGGCAGGTGAGGGTATTGGGAATGTTTGCGGCGGCGGAATTAGTGAGCGACAAGGGCAGTCGCGAGCGCCTAGCTCCGGATTCAGCTGGGGCTGTTTACTGTCGTGATCGCGCTATCGAAGATGGTCTGATGGTTCGTCAAACAGGCGACGCAATGATCATGGCACCGCCCTTCGTAACGACCCCCGCAGAAATCGACACGTTGTTTGAGAAACTGACCACAGCGCTCGATAAAACCGCAAGCCACTACAACGTCGCATAGCCTACGTAAGGTATTCTGCAAATCTGCGGGCCGACGGCCCGCGTACTATGGGCATGAATACACTTTCTTTAAGTTTCAGCCGACTTCGCGAACTTGGTCTTGCAGAAAAGACTTGGTTTAATGCGGTCTGGTTTCAAAGCACTTGGTTTTTGTGCGTGCTCGGACGTGATGCGCTGCTGCCTTTTACCCTAGGGATGTTGACGCTGCACTTTGTTTTGGTTGACTCTGCCCGAGATGAAGCGCGGCGGCTACTCCCCCTGATTTCCGTGGGTATTGGTGTCGATACCTTGTTGAGCGTCGTCGGTATTTTCAACTTTGGGCCGGTGCTTATACCCCTGTGGCTAATGGCTTTATGGGTGGCCTTTGCGGCGTCCTTAACCCGTGCCCTTGCCGTTTTTGGCCGCTCTCGAATCTTGGCAGCCTTGGTAGGGGGTATTGGCGTTCCCTTCAACTATGCGGTGGGTGCCAAAATGGGGGCGGTCAGTCTACCTGTTGACCCGTTTGTCACGGCCGGCGTGCTTATAGGCATTTGGGCCTTACTTTTACCCGCGCTGTATCAGATAGCCAAACCTGCTTCACCCTTAGAGATACCATGAGTGAAAAGCCCCAAAAAACAGCGCCACTTCCGGCCCTAGGTGGACCCTTCGGGCTGGAGAAAGTAGGGAAGATTGCTTGCCTACTGAGCGCGGTGTGCCTAATGCTTTTGAGCGTGACAGATGCAAGCGCTGACGCCGCAGACCCCGATCACACTCCGATGCAGACAGTTGATAATAGTGCCGGTCCAGACCAGAGTGCCGCACTGAAGAAATGCGGTTCAGCGCTACTCAAGGTACTCTTTTGGCAGGTTTATGAATCAAGCCTGTACACCACCGACGGTACCTGGCAGGAAAACACCCGACCATTGCGGCTGGATATACGCTATCTGCGTGCAATATCTGCAGAGGATTTGGTGAAGCAAACAGGTAAAGAATGGGCCGAACAAGGCAAAGCATCACCCCAGCATGCAGCATGGCAGGAGCAATTACGGTTGATATGGCCCGACGTTACCGAGGGCGATGTCATCTCCCTCGCCATCGACAAAGCCGGAGAATCGACGTTCCTATTCAACGGTGATGTCCTTGGTAGTCTACCTGACCCGCAGTTTGGACAGGATTTTTCAGGCATTTGGCTCGCTGCGGACACCACCCGACCCAAACTGCGTAGTCAGCTGATTGGCCTGTCAAAATAGGAGGTTAAACTCCTATAAGCTCGAGGTGCTGTATTTCAAGATGACCCCTTAGGGTCGATCGATTCAGGCTCTGTAGTCCGCTACCTGACGTAGCGCAGAACTGCCCATCAGCAGCGTTGCCAGCTCTTCCAACCCCGGGTCTGTCAAAAGAGCCTCGCGACGCACCACCTGACTGATTTTGGAACGTCGCCGCATAAAGTCAGAGAGTTCAACGATCCACTCGCGCTTGGCAATCAGCCGGAGCTCTGCTCGAGTATACTCTGCCCCGATCAACACATGTTCTGCCTCAGAGACATCGGCAGCAATCTCATCGAGAAGATCAAAAGCCGCCCTGTCATAGCGGCGCCAAAATCGAACCGAAAGCGGCTCTGAGGCGCTTCGAGGCGTGAGCTTATCCAGCTCCATGGCCTGGGCTCGCGCCATAAACTTATTGCGGCAACCCGAGCCCGATTCGCCAAACCATTGGGCATCTGGGTTGGGGATCGCAACGCCAAGACTTGCAATCACCGCGACCAATTCGTCACCCACATTCAGGCAGTCGGTAAGCTTACCGCCAAATACACTGACAAATGCCCGATCACTGTCGACCTCAACCTGGTGTTCCCGGGACAATTGCACCCAATCCCGTCCGGCGACATCGCCCGCGACAGCCAAGGGTCGAACGCCAACCCGTTCCGCAATAATATCCGCAGCGGTTAATGGTTTAGGCAAATTAAGGAGGGCATTTGCGTTAGCCAAAACAAACTCTCGATCGTTTGCAGTTACCCCTACGGATGGACCATCGACGGGGGTGTCGGTGGTGCCAATACAAGTCTTAGGTCCCATTGGGATAACAAAAAATAGACGGCCATCACTGGCAAAAAACGTCAAAACTTTAGCCGCGTCAGTCACGCGATCAACGATAAGGTGAATACCCTTTGACAACACATGTCGGTGCTCTGTCGCCACACCAACCGATTCATTGAGCAGGTCTGTATCGGGTCCCGTGGCATTAACAATCGTCTTAGCGTTTAAAGCCAAGACACGATCGGTCACTCGGTCTCGTAACGTCACCCGCCAACAAGACTGCTCAGGCAGCCACTCTAAGCCCTCGACCGCAACATAGTTGGCCGCAAGCCCACCGGCATCTGCTGCACGGCGGACAAAATTAAACACAAACCGCGAGTCGTTATCGTAAAGATAGCAATCTGAATATTCCAAGCCACCTACCACGCCTTCGGCAGCCACAACCGGCGCTTCCTGCCGAATCTTGCCCGTCGTCAGGTAACGTGGTGCCGCCATACGGCAGTTTCCCATAAGCCAATAGAGCAGCGCGCCAAGCCATACAAAGACCGACCACATGCGAAAACCTTTGCCAATACTGGTAAAGAAGCGAATCTCACGAACGGTTGATGGGTATGCATCCATTAATCGATTGCGAGAGCGACAGAGTTTACGCACGAGGCGCCATTCACCCGACTCGAGGTACTTAATGCCTCCCCACGCTAAATTGCTAGAGTGCGAGCTGACACCACCCGCAAAATCCCCACGATCAACCACGCCAACCTTGACACCACAACCCGCCAAAGCTGCAGCTGCAACCGCACCGTTAATCCCCGCTCCTACGACTAGCGTGTCCAGAGTGGCATTTTCCAGTGCCGCAAGGGCCTGGTCTCGAGCCGGCGGCGAATATAGCGAGGCGGTTTGTTCCTCAAGCATGTTAATAAACTCTTGAAATACAGCGAAGTTGTTGTTGCTTTTAGCGTGCCAAAGCACCAGCAGGATTGCGACACGGCAGCTGTGAACTTTAACAGGTTTTTGCCGGTACCTATGTCATGACCTCAATCGTGGACAAGCTCCCTTATAGGCCGCAAACTCTACCTTTCACTACTCATGGCATGGTCATGCTTCAGAAAACCGACGAACACTACCGCGGACTGAATTACCCCTGGGGACGTCATCAGGCGCCAGAACCCTTGGAGCCTTTTGCTGTTGCTGAAGGGGTTTGGTGGGTGCGAATGCCCATGCCTATGGCACTCGATCACATTAATTTGTGGCTATTAGAAGATGGGGACGGCTGGACTGTGATCGATACAGGGCTGGCATCCGATGACTCCCGCGCAATATGGGAAGGACTGCTGAAAGATTTTATGGGCGGCAAACCCATTCTTAGAGTGATTTGCACCCATATGCACCCCGATCACATCGGACTCGCCGGATGGCTCTGCGAAAAGTTTGATTGCCCACTGTGGATGACACGTGAGGAGTATGTCATGTGTCAGCTCATGGCGAGCTATACGGGCCATGACGCACCGAAAGCCGGCGTCGATTTTTATCGCGGTGCGGGGTTCGACGATAATCAACTCGATCAATACCGCCAACGCTTCGGTACTTTTGGCGCCATGATGGCACCGATGCCTCATTGTTTTCGGCGCATAGTTGACCGGGAAACCATCACCATTGGTGATCGCTACTGGCAGGTGATTGTTGGATCGGGACATTCTCCGGAGCATGCCTGCTTATACTGTCCTGCCCTGAAAATCCTTATTGCGGGCGATCAAGTACTGCCAAGAATTACCCCCAACGTCTCGGTCTTTCCAACCGAACCTGAGGGCAACCCGTTAGCGGAATGGATGGACTCAAACGCCCGTCTACTGAGTATTCTGCCCAACGACCTTCTGGTGCTCCCCGCCCACCAAAATCCCTTTCACGGTTTACACATTCGTATTAATCAAATCATTGATAGCCACCGACAGGGCTTACAGTCGGTATACGACTACCTTGCCGAACCCAAGCGTGCAGTCGATTGCTTTCCCAGTTTATTCAAGCGCGAGATTTCCAATAAATTAATTGGCTTGGCCACCGGTGAAACCCTCGCCAACCTGAATTTGTTGTTGCAGGGCGGGAATATCAGCAAAAATACCGACGAGGCAGGCGTTCACTGGTACACCCAAAACCCCGATGCACGCTATATCGATAATGATGAAAATGTTCCTATCGCGACTTAAAGCGCTGGTATTTCGCCACTACTATCGCTTTGTAAGTGCGAAAGCTTGGCGTGACGCTGCCCCCGGGCAGGGTGTCTCGACCAGCACGCTAATATTGCCCATAGACGATCGACCCATTCGGGCCCGTATGTATCACGGGGAAGAAGATCACCCCATCATTATTTATTTTCATGGCGGCGGATGGGTCATTGGCGATCTCGACACCCACGATCCATTTTGTCGCGCCCTGGTAGAGGCCACGCATTGCACCATCATGTCGATCGACTATCGGTTGGCACCCGAACACCCCTTTCCTGCAGCTCATGAGGATAGCTTCCAAGCCACTCGTTGGATTTTAGATAACCTCAATACCTTGGCACCGAACAATGGGAAAGCCATTATCGCTGGCGACAGCGCCGGAGGTAATCTAGCTGTCTGTACTTTGGCCTCAATGCTCGACGAACCGCGACTTGCCGGTTGCATCATGCTGTATCCAGCCACAGAACATTACCTACATGGTTTCCCATCCTTTAGTGAGCACGCTCGCTCAAAGCCCCTAACAGCAAACATCATGCGCTGGTTTTTCGATACTTATATGGGTGATATAACCCCCGCAGATCCCGCGGCCAAGCGAGTGTTTCTCAGCAGACGCACTGATTTTCGCGGTTTCCCGCCAAGTTTAATCATCACGGCAGAGCGCGATGTCCTTAGGGATGACGGCCGACGCCTCAATATTCGAATGCGCCAGGCCGGGGTCGAGGTGACCTACCACCACTATGATGACGAAGCTCACGGCTTCGCATGTTCAGAGGGCCCAACAGCGGGGCATCAGCATTTCATCAGCCTAGCCAGTGACTGGCTAAAATCCTTTTCATCTAAGCCGTAATCGACTTTAAAACTTGCTCAACATCAGCTGCCGTCAGAATCCTGGGTGAAAAATAGCCGTCGCTTTCCTCCAGCGCACGCTCAGTAATTTTTTCGTAATCTGACGTTTTAATGGCCTCGGAGTTACCTGGCAGGCCAACACTCTCACGCAAAGACTCCATGGCATCGATAGCAGCAACAGCCCCCGAGACCCCCATTAAGGGTGCTAACTGTTCGAGCTTAGCCGTAGCGGAGTCCCCGAAAACACGTAAAACATGGGGCATGACCATGGCGTTGGCAACACCGTGGGGCAAGTGATAAAACGCCCCTAGCTGATGCGCAATCGCGTGGACCGCGCCGACATTAACCTGATTGATGGCAACCCCTCCATAATAGGCTGCCATCGACATTCCCAGTCGTGCCTCTGAATCCCCAGGTTCCGCCATAACACGGGGCAGCCAATGGGCCACGCCCCGCACACACATCTGGGCAGTCTCTGCACTCGTGCCCCGACTCCAAATACCGATGTAAGCCTCAACTCCGTGGGTTAGAGCATCCAATCCCGTCGCCGCAGTGATCGCAGGGGGTAAAGCCAGTAAAAGGTCTGGGTCAAGCGCCACAGCGACGGGTAATAGTGCGGCTCCGCTGATAACCACCTTAGTTTGATCGCCCTCATGGGTTATCACGGCACCCATAGTCGCTTCACTGCCGGTGCCGGCTGTTGTAGGAATCGCATAAAGGGGCGCTGCGGTCTCGGGTGCTTTATTGATTCCCGCCCAGGATTCAGGCTCATCGTTAGAATCAAGCGTCGCCGCAATGATTTTGGCCGCATCCATCGATGAGCCACCGCCTACCGCTAGAATGGCAGTACAAGCCTGCTCCCGTAATATCTGTGCCCCTTCACGAACCTGAGTAAATGTGGGGTCGGGCTGGACGCCGTCGTACCAAACCATGTCGATGCCCGATGTTTTTAAGATCTCACAGGCTCGATCTGCAATGCCAAGCTCGCGCAAAGGCTTATCAGTAACAATCAGTACCCGCTGGTGCCCGCTTTCTACGATGCGCTGACAAAGATGATTAGCACTGCCAGAGCCCACCAATGCAAAATGGGGGGCTGTCGATTTATTACCAAACAGCAACCGCGCCATTGTGTAATTAAACTGCCGTTTGGCGCTGCGCAAGAACATAGGTTTAGCCACGAAATCCTCCCAAATAATCGTCTTATGGGTGCACATTACTCTCCATAGTGCCCAAATTACTACACTCAATTTTGGCGGTACGAATTTGCCTGCTTACGTTATGCTTTGAGATCCTAAAATTGAGATAAACCATGCGCCGACAGTACATCGACATTGAAAACCCCGACACCCTGTCCCTCAAGGCCGATACTCTGGCCGCCCCAAGCGCAGGTGAAATAGCCATCAGGGTAGATTTTGCCGGGGTTAACCGCGCTGATGTACTGCAGCGCTTAGGGCTTTATCCTGTACCGGACGATGCATCACCCATTTTAGGGCTTGAAGTCGCGGGCCAGGTCGCCGCCATTGGCGCCAACGTTGAAGGATTTGAAATCGGGGACCCCGTGGCGGCTCTGGTGCAGGGGGGTGGTTACGCCACAAGCGCTATCGCACGGGCCGACCATACGCTACGACTCCCAGCGAACATTGACAGTCGCCAAGGTGCAGCACTCCCCGAAGCGCTGCTCACCGTCTGGCACAACGTCTTTACCCTTGGCAACCTAAAGCCTAGTGAAACTCTGCTGGTCCATGGTGGTGGCAGCGGCATTGGCTCTATAGCGATCCAGATGGCGAAGGCTTGGGGGGCGCAAGTCGTGGCGACCGCGGGTGGCCTAGAAAAATGTACCCGTGTTCAAGCCCTCGGTGCCGATCATGTCTTGGACTATCGTAGTGACAACCTCATTGACGACTTTAAAAATATCGGGGTAGCGGGCGCTATCGACGTGATATTGGATATGGCCGGCGGAGACTTCACCCCCTTGAATTTTGAACTCGCAGCACCTGACGGTCGTATTGTTTGTATCGGTGTCATGCGCGGCTCCAAAGCCGAGATAGAACTGTTCCCAATACTGATGAAGCGCCTAACACTGACAGGCAGTACACTTAGAGGGCTCGGTATGACAGGGCGTGCCGATGGTTTTGCCGCCTTACAAAGGGTCATGATGCCCTTCGTCGCTGCAGGTCATATCGAACCTTATATCGATACAGTGGTGCCACTGGAAGAGGCCATGTCAGCGCACACACGTATGCAATCGGGGGGACACTTTGGAAAAATCTTGCTCGATTGTCGGCAGGCCTAACATTAGAGGCAGATATCTCGATGACAAATACCGTCCTCAAACTTTTGCTGCTAATGACTATGCTGCTGCTGGCAGCATGTCGACTGGAAGTAATCGTGCCAGAAGGAGGCCGAGTCACCTCAGCGTCAGGAAACTTTGATTGCGGTGAAGCGTCGACCTGCCAACAAAATATAACCTCTGGGGACTTTGAAGAGACCTTCACTGCCGTCCCCAACTCAGGTTACCGCTTTGTCGCCTGGGGATCAGAAACTCAGGAACGCTGCAGCGGATCCTCTGAAAGCTGCACTTTGAGCCTTCGAGGCTTCCCCATTTCGGTGCGAAACCGAATCCTCGGCTCCGACTCTGTCATACGATTAAGACCCATTTTCGAAGCCACAGAAGCACCTCAAGAAGTTTCTGTTTCAGGCAGCCTCAGTATTCTGGAAGTGGCGATACTTGATACGGACACTAATAACCCAGAAAACTTTTTTGCCCCAAACAATTCGATTGCACTTGCACAGATTTTACCTAACCCTGGCACCGCAGGTGGCTACATGAACTCGCCCGGAGAGGGTGCGGCAGGGAACACGCTGGACGAGGGCGATTTAGAAGACTTTTTTGAGGTAGAGGCTCAAGCGGGTGATCTCATCACACTGTTTGCCTCTGACTACGTCGATTCAGATCTTGATTTATACCTATACGACAGTGCTGGAACATTAGTCGCTGAAAGCCTAGGTACGGGTGAAGTGGAAGAACTGACCATACCCGAAGCTGGAACTTGGTACATCAATGCCTCAATTTTCAGCGGTGCCGCTAACTACGTGTTAACCGTAGGTCGAAGCAACGGCACTTCGTCAATTAAACCTTTGGCAGTACCCGGCCAAGTGCTGTTGACCTGGGGCGGCGATGGCGTTCTAAAACGTGAGGTCACCGAAAACCAACAGTACCGACTCACTCACAACTATGCGCTGACGGAAACAGGGGGCGGGCTAGGTCGAGCTCGACGTTTCAACATGCAAGCCGCAACCCTGAGTTCGCTAGGCATAGATCGCAATCCACGCTTAATAGCTAGGCAAGCCGAGCTAAGCCACGATCCCCAACGTCTAGCCCAATGGCAAACACGCATTCTAACGAAGCGTCTAGCCAAGGAACCGGGGGTAGCGCTAGCCGAACCCAACTGGCAAGTGCAGACAAAAGCTATCACCAATGACAGTTTCTTTCGTTTTATGTGGCATTTAGATCAAATTGGGGTGCCCGCCGCCTGGGACACGACAACGGGAGATGCCAACGTCGTCGTAGCTGTTGTAGATACCGGTATTATTAGTGAGCACCCCGATATTCAGGGCCAGCTCGTCGACGGTTATGATTTTATTTCCGATATTGAAAGTGCCGGTGATGGTGACGGGATAGACCCCGATCCCACAGATATCGGCGAAGGCAGTAATAGCTTTAGGTCGGGTGACTTCCACGGCCTACATGTCTCGGGCACCATCGGTGCCACAGGCAATAACAATCAGGGTATCGCAGGCATTGCGTACTCATCGCGAGTAATGCCACTGCGCGCACTGGGTGCCGACGGATCAGGCTCTACCTATGACATTCTTCAGGCCGTGCGCTACGCAGCCGGCTTCAGCAATGACGCCAATGTATTACCCAGCAGCCCCGCTGCGGTTATTAATCTAAGCATTGGCGGCGCCGGATTTAGTCAAACGGCTCAGAACCTGTATACAACCGTTGCCAACTCTGGGATTTTAATCGCCGCAGCCAGCGGCAATGATGGCAGTGATAGCGTCGATTACCCGGGCAGCTATGAGGGTATCTTTGCCGTCGGTGCGACTGACGCTACCAATGGCATTGCTGAGTATTCCAACCGCGGCGCTGCACTCGATCTCGTCGCACCCGGGGGTCGACTGGAAGCAGACGCCAATGGGGACGGTCAACCCGACGGAGTGATTAGTACCTATTATTCAGACGGCCTTCCGGAATACGTTTTTCTTCAGGGCACCAGCATGGCAACACCCCACGTTGCAGGGGTTTTTGCATTGATGAAATCAGTAAATCCAGATCTGGACACGTCGATCGTCGAAGGTCTACTGCAAGCGGGCCTGCTGACCGATGACTTAGGTGATACCGGTCGCGATGACACCTACGGATGGGGTTTAATCAACGCTCGCAAAGCCGTAACAGCGGCGATTTCCTATGCCGGTGGCGAAATCGACATTCCTCCTAGGCTAGGTTTCTCAACCCGTTTTTTAAATTTTGGTAGTACTCTCAGTGCTGCAAACTTGGTTGTCTCAAATCAGGGAGGGGGCGAGCTCTCTATTATCGGGGTTGAAAACAGTGCCGAATGGCTAACCATTACTGAAGGAAATACCAATGGGAGTCGACTAGGGAACTGGCGATTTAATGTGGATCGCCAGGGTCTGGCCGAGGGAACCTACAAAACTGACGTCACCTTTAAGTCGACTGCAGGAAATCTGTCAGTTTCAGTTGAAAGCCGAGTCAGTAGCGGGGAAGCCGGAGATGTTGGCGTAGTGTATGTTCTCTTCATTAATTCAGAAACCCAAGAGATTTGGCAAGGTGCCACAGCAGCAACAAGCGACCTTTGGTATGTCGACCAGGACTACGCCATTACAACAAATGCGCTACTGTCTCCCGAGGGAAACGAGACCGACGGGCTTCCAGTGGGAACCTATGAGATATGGGCAGGCACAGACAACGATAATGATTTCCTGATCTGCGATGCCGGTGAAGCTTGTGGTGCCTGGCCTAGCCTTGATACACCCGCAATTATTGCCATTACTGAAAATCGTAGTGACATTTTTTTCCCCAGTAATTATCAGATCAGCCTACCGAGTGTCAGCAACACCAGCCTGAAACTCATGACAGATGATCGTTTTATCAAAAGCAGGAAACTTCGATAATGTTCAGGCCCTTTATTTCGTTTGCGATCTTTTTGTTCCTGATTCTTGGAGCATCGATTCAAGCCCATGGCAACGACCTTAAAAACCCGACGGCCTTAGTCGATAATCGCCCTTATACCGGCGATCTTAAGGGCATGGTGCAACGGAGAATTGTTCGAGTGCTCACGGTTTATGGGCCCGGACGCTATTACCTAGATAATGGTGCCAAAGGGGTCACGGCGGAATACGCGAGCCGACTTGAGACCGTCATCAACGAGAGCTTCAACACCGGCCACCTAAAAGTCGCGGTATTCGTATTGCCCGTGGCCAGAGACGAACTGTTTCTAGCACTAGAGGAGGGTCGTGGCGATATCATTATAGCGGGGACCACCATTACCGCTGCTCGAAAGCAGCAAGTTGCGTTTACCATACCTTCCAGCAAACCCTTGACGGAAATTTTAGTGACAGGCCCTAGCGCCCCTGCGCTTGGCTCAATTGATGACCTTTCCGGACGGAGTGTTTATCTCAGAGCCTCTTCGAGCTATGCCGATAGTATTAAACGGCTTAATGAGCGCTTCGTTAGCGAAGGTAAAGCCCCAGTTAACCTAGAGGTCATGTCAGAATTACTGGAAGATGAGGACCTGATTGAAATGGTTGACGCCGGGCTACTGCCCTGGACCATTGTTGATGACTATAAGCCTACCCAATGGTCAGGGGTCTTCACCAATCTCAAGGTTCGCAAGGATATTGTATTCAGGAAGGGTAGTCGGCATGCCTGGGCCGTTCGTCAAGATAACCCCGAGCTTAAAACGTTCCTCAACAACTTTCTCAAAGACAACAAAGAGGGCACTTTGTTTGGGAATATTTTGAAGAACCGTTATGTCCGAGATTTTAACTGGGCGGCTAACACCAACGGCGAAAGTGAATTGCAGCGCTATCGCGATCTAGAGGCACTCTTTCGCCGCCACGGTATCAGCTATGGTATCGATCCAGCGCTACTCGCGGCTCAGGGATTCCAAGAGTCGCGTTTGGACCAAAACGTTCGCAGCGGCGCGGGTGCTGTGGGTGTCATGCAGTTGCTGCCCAGCACTGCCGCCGATAAAAACGTGGGAATTCCAGATATTCACGAAGTCGACCCCAATATTGAGGCCGGCGCCAAGTACCTCGCTTTTCTCAAGCGACGTTATTTCAGTGCCCCCAATATGGACGCTCTTAACGGTGCGCTTCTCGCTCTGGCTGCCTACAATGCTGGACCGGCCAAAGTACGCCGTCTTCAAGAAACCGCGCGCAGCCGAGGCTACGACCCTTATCGCTGGTTTGACAATGTCGAGGTCATAGCCGCAGAGAAAATTGGCCGAGAAACGGTTCAGTATGTGGCTAATATCTTCAAGTATTACTTAAGTTATCAGATGATCAATCGAGAGACTGCGCGGCGTGAGGCCGCGCGCCAAGCAGTCGGCGCCCCCTCTCACGAACAGCGTTAACATTAGAATGCAAAGGTTAAGGCGGCCGTTGCGCCCTTAAAAGACATATCGAAACGGCGAGACCCCCGTTTTAATTGCTCCTTCACGTCGATTTCTACAAGTTGATAACCTAGGGACAAGCCTACCCTGTCGCTAATCTGGTACTGCCCTCGCAGATGCGCATACTTAAAGGCACCGTTATATTCGTCGATGCTCAGCGATAGCCAGCCTAGCGTAACCTGTGTCGACCACTTTTTATTAAAGGCATAAAACCCTGTAGTTCGCAGATTGGGTAAAGGCACAACCAGTGAGCTCCTAGCGGTTTCTCCAAAACCTTGCAGCGAACCGTTTGCGCCCGTGATTTCGCGTTGGCCCGCCATTATCAGCTTGGCATCTAAGGCATGAAGTCCACCGCCCACAGCTAGCTCGAAGTTTTTGGTTTGCTTTAAGCTATACATCGCATCGACTATGACAGTATTAATTTGCCAATCAGCATCCAGGGTCAAGCCTGCTGCGAAATCCTGACCTTCCCAGACCAGATCGTCTTTTAATCGTTGGGTTGAGCCGCGTTGAGTGAAGCGGTAGAGCGCCGCAGACATTTTCCATCGGTTGCTCAACCGATAGTGATAATCAACCATCCCGCTGAGGTAGTGACGATCGACCCCTAGCTCGTCCAGGTTTATCGAGACTGAGTCAGCGCTGTCAAAGCGACTGTTGGCCGTTAATTGGCCGTCCTGCCAATAGCCGCCAGCGTAAATAAAGTGCTTCTTTTGAAGGTAAGTATGTGCGTCTGCGCCCGTGGCTTGCGTAGAGACACAGTAAAATAGTGTGATAACCGCTGCTATCGTAGTCCAGTCTCTGACCTGGTCCATAGGTGGTACTGATTGAGTAGACGAGAATTCAGTTTACGCAGAAATAAGGCGATGATCACTTTCTAACCATTCAAGCCGTCCTGTCTTCGCCCACTGTCGTCTGACACCGGGAATTGGGGCAAGATGAAATAAATCGCCGTTAACCCCAGTTAAAGCCGCAGCCGCTCCATTCGCCTTCGCGAGTGTTGCATTAGTCTTCATGTGTTGCGCCTCACCATGTACTGGAATGACTAAGTCAGGTGTCAGGCTCTGATACAAGTCAACAAGCTCATCTTCACAGGGGTGTCCGGATGCGTGCAGCGTACGCTGGCTGCTATCAGCATGAATGACGGCGATATTGCGAGCACGTAAGTTTTCCACCAGACGGGCAACAGCAGCTTCATTGCCCGGGATTGTTTTGGCACTAAATATAACCGTATCACCCTCACCTAAGGATAGGTGTGGATGGGTGTCGAGAGCGAGTTTATGCAACGCAGCGCCGACTTCTCCTTGGCTTCCTGTCGCTAATGCCAAAACCTCATATTCAGGCAGGTACTCGAGGTGTTCATGGGAAATGGGCCTAAAATCGGGATGTAGATAATCGTTGGCCAATGCACACCGATACATGTTTTCAAGGGATCGGCCCAGTAGAGCCGCTCGGCGACCGGTTGCATGGGCAATGCGCAGTACCGACTGCAGTCTCGCTACATTGCTAGCAAAACAAGCCACGACAACCTTGCCGGTTAAGGGGGCCAGAGTCTGGAGCAGGCCATCGGCTACATCGCCCTCGCTGGGAGAGCGCCCTGGCTTCAGGGCATTAGTTGAATCACAAACCACGGCACTAAGGCCTTCAAATTCCTTCCCTGCCCAGTCAGAAACTTGCCAGCTCGGGCCGACAACGGGCCGAGTGTCTACCTTCCAGTCGGCTGTGTGCAACACACGGCAGCCCGCTGTGCGAATCATCAGCGCACAAGTCTCCGGGGTGGAGTGGGTAATAGGTAACCACTGCACGTCAAAGACCCCAATCTGTAGGCGATCTTGAGGTCGCACTTCAACGAGGGGCGAGGGTAATACACTACCCCGCCAACCACTTTTTTTGCGCAATACCGAAGCTGTAAAGGGCGTGGTGTACACCGGGCAATTCAGCATAGGCCATAAGTAAGGCACAGCACCAAGATGGTCCTCATGGGCGTGGGTAATAATCAATCCATCGATAAGGTCTTTTCGATCGACAATGAAACTGGGGTCGGGCATCTGGATACGCGGTCGTCCTGACGCACTCCCCGCCTCGTGCTCAAAGGTAATACCACAGTCGACCAGTAACCAACGGCCATTATGGCCGAAGAGGTTGAGGTTCATGCCGATTTCACCGGTACCACCCAGAGGCAAAAACCAGGTGGCGTTTTCTGGAGGGTTCATTACTACCAGGCGTAGCCCACCCGGAAACTGTATTTCTGATCGACCTCTTGCTCGAGTGAACCGTCATAATCGACTGAAATTTCAGCGGCTGCCTGGAAGCCGAAGACCAGCGGAAAAGCGAGGCCTGCCGTTGTTTTAATCAGTATATCCTCGGTACCGTCAGTGCCAACAATACCCACGTGACGCAAGTAAAGTTTAGAGCTTCCGCCTAAAAAATTGCTCTCCCCTGTGAGATTCCAATTCAGTGCGCCGTAACTCTTTTTATCAAAGGCACAGGCTTTGGGCCCGCGACTCGCCCCTGCGGCATCTAGGCATTCAATATCCTCAACCTGAGGCGCCGTATATTCCGTAGTGACATAAGCCAATCCCAACTCACCATCGAGAGAAATCACGTCGTTATCCAAAAGAACCCGACCAAAATAAGGACCCGCGTAAGTTCGAATATCGATATCTGCTAGAGCATCAGATTCAACAGCAAGGTTAAAACCGAGATAATTTCGGTCATTTTTTAAATAATAATCGTATTTACCCAGCAGCTTCCACTTGTCGGCCGTGTCGGTGCGCACATCACTATCGGCGGAACCAGTGTCGTCCTTATCGATACTACCGTTGAGCGTGTACCGATCTCTGATGGACTTTAAAACGGTGTTGATAGCAACGTCGAGCTCGTTGGTATCCGTGTTACCCCTTGCAACAGCCAGCGCTGCACTTGTGTCTCCGGTCCATTTAAAGCCCTGGCCCTGCTCCCAAGGTTCTGGGTTCATGACATCAATATCAACCAGAGCAATAGTCTCACTGTCAAAAACCAAAGCACCATCCACCACATCAATGGCGGGCAAAGTGACCACTCTCTCGTCCTCCAGCATAAGTAGCGTTTCCTGAATCTGCTCAAACTTCGCCACCATATCAGCAGGAATTGCTAGCGCATCTTCACTGAAAGCAGTTTCTACGTTGACTTTGCCGTCTCGAATTCCGGTGACAACCCCTACAATCACCGTACCGTCGGTCAGGTGAATGCGCCCGGCATCAGGAGAGTCGGTCAAATCAGAGTCAATGGCCGCGCGCAATGGTGTCGCAGCGACCACAAACAATAGCGCTAGCAACAAGCGCTGCACCGATGCAAAGGTTACAATCGACATAATGATTTTCTCGTATTGAAAGTGGTGCGAGATTACGGCATCTCAGTAAAAATTTAAATTGCAATAAGTGACGAACTACAGGCAAAGTTTATGACGTCCCAACCCTTCGATTTTGATCTCTTTGTCATTGGCGCCGGTTCTGGTGGCGTGCGAGCCGCCCGCGTCGCGGCCGCACTAGGGGCCCGAGTCGCTATTGCCGAAGATCGGTATATGGGTGGCACCTGCGTTAACGTGGGCTGCGTGCCTAAAAAGCTGTACGTGTACGCCAGCGAATTTTCCAAGAGTTTCAGTGACAGTGC
>CALKNZ010000026.1 GCA_938091995.1 uncultured Luminiphilus sp.
CCTATTCCAACTAGCGAGGTGGGCAGGTTCGTAAGCGATTATTCCGCCATCTATCAGGACGAAATCATACTCTACGCTTTATCACCCGCTATCTGGCTGGGCCTGTGGCTCACTACAGGCAATCCCAAAGTCCTGCCTTGGCGGGGTTAGAAATCCAATCGAAATATCCCGCCTAACTAAAGAAAGGGCCGCATCGCTGCGACCCTTTATTTATAGCGTTTTATCGCTGAAATGCTTGGTGCCCGGAGCCGGACTTGAACCGGCACGATCGCAATGATCGGGGGATTTTAAGCTCCTCCGATGCCAGCATAACCCAGCTAAACACGTTAAAACCCTTACCATGCCTGACTCCGACCTCGGTCACGGTGGGCCTCGATGTAGTTATGTCGGGCAGTCTGTGTCAGCAGCCTAGGCCACCCGGGGGGAGGGGTCTGGTTCATGCACAGCCGGCGGTACCCTGCCCCATTTGCAAGAAAACCAGATTGTTACCAACCGAACACAATAAATTAGGTATGCTGAGACCCTCCCAGAAATTCCTCGTGCGATTGCGCTGATTCAATAACCGGCTGAGTAAGAGAACCAATATATGAAAGATGTACTGTCTGAAAAAATTCTTGGTATTGTCTACGTATTGACGAACCCAGCCATGCCCGGCCTAGTAAAGATAGGGAAAACTGCGCGGAATTCCGTCGACGCTAGACTCGGCGAGCTTTACACCACTGGGGTACCCGTGCCCTTCGAATGCGCTTTTGCTGGCAGAATATCTGACGAGTCGAAAGTTGAGCGTGCGTTCCATACCGCATTTGGCCCCTATCGAATCAATCCCAGCAGAGAGTTCTTCCAAATAGAGCCAGAACAGGCCATCACGCTGCTGGAGCTCATGGTTAGCGAAGACGTCACTCCGCAGCTGCAAGCAGAAGCGAGCTCTGTAGATTTGGACGCCGAGGACGGAATCCGAAGGCTGAAGGCAAGGCGACCAGTCCAAAATTTCATTGAGATGGGTATTTCCATTGGATCTGAGCTTGAATTTTCGGAGGGCAGCATACGGTGCATGGTGTCATCAGGCAGGCGAGTGCAGTACAACGGTCAAGATTATTCTCTTACAGCGCTAACCCAGGAGTTATTAGAAACTGACAAGCCACTTCAGCCCTCCCCTCGCTGGACTTATAAGGGGCGCAGGCTATCCGACATCTACAACGAAACCTACGACACACCCTGACAAAATGACTACAACCATAAAGTCGCCAAGCACTCACTGCCCAAATTGTTCGTGCTCCTTGGCGCTCGATGACCGCTATCCGCACCGATTTTGCGGGAGTTGCTTCAGCAAAGCTGAAGACTTTAACGGTGAAGCGCTGCAATTTAGTAACCTCGGTGCATCCGGCGGCTTCAAAGCCGTGTATGCCCGCTCTCGGGAACCGTACCGAAGTAACCTTTGTCAGATAGACAATCACATCTGTTGGGTCAGTGAACACCACATGGGAGGGATTGTCATTGAGGCAATGACGATGGACCCTGATGATCTGACATGCACAACAGACGGTCGCTTTGCATTGGAACGCGGATACTGGTACGCACTAGAGCTGTTTGACGATGAATTTGGAGGTGAAAGAAGGACATCGCCTGTTCGAGTAGATGAAGTCAGACCCAAGGGAGGAAGATCCTGGGAACTGGACTTTTTCCATCTGGATTATCCCCAAGGTGTTCAGGACAAAACCTACGCATTCAAAACTATATACCGTGGCGAAAATTATTTAATTGCAGTTGAGGACAATAATGGCGATCAGCGCCATTGCATCTTTTTTGCCATGACCTTCAATTGGTTCGACCTACATTATTCTCACATCACCTCAGGCCGACACATTGCTTGAAGTTATATGACCTTATGGCTTGCGATGCCATAACGACGTCACCGCTTGCTTATGACATATTCAAGGCGAATATCCGGGAGTTCACACTCACCGATAAGCTTAAAGATGTTTACGCCTACTTGCATGACAAAGACTATTCACAGGTTTTTTATAGAGATGAGCATGAGAACCTTCGTGTGCTGTCTGCGAATACCATTCAACGGTGGTGTGCAGCGCAAGTGGAATTAGGGTTAATCGACCTAGAGACAAAAATTATCGACATATATGGTGCTTGTAACTTGCTGGGTAGCTGGGCTTTCTGCCAAGGAGCACGTCGGTCTACGAAGCTCAAGCTGTTTTCTCTCGTGAGGAAAGCCAGAACCTAATCAGTCTCATAATCACCGAAAATGGCAAACCGAATCAAAAACCACTCGCTTGTGTGGCTCCTTGGGATATCGCCCGTTTGGCATCGTAGGTGGTGCCCGGAGCCGGACTTGAACCGGCACGATCGCAATGATCGGGGGATTTTAAGTCCCCTGTGTCTACCAATTTCACCACCCGGGCAGCGAAGAGGCGCGAGGATAACATGCCAGAACCGATTTCGGGATCTGCAATGTATATTCCGTAGTGGTAAAGTCACTTTTTCAATAAAAATAAAGCGCTGTGAGGCAATAAGTGACGACTAATCGAGGTCAGTTTGGCTCCCGACTGGGATTTATATTTGCCGCCGCCGGCTCCGCCGTAGGCTTGGGCAATATTTGGGGGTTTCCTACCCAGGCTGCCAGTAACGGCGGCGCCGCGTTTCTCTTGGTCTACCTCGTACTCGCCTTTGCACTGGCCTATCCTGTACTCATGGCCGAACTTATTTTGGGACGCTATACCCACGGCAACTCTGTGGCTGCCCTGTCGGGCATTGCCAGAGGACCAGTAACCAAGGTTATTGGTACTAGCACCGGCCTACTGGGAATCTTAGTTGCCAGCATGATTTTGAGCTTTTACGGCATCGTTGCCGGCTGGATGCTGGGATACACCGTGTCTTACCCACTGGAAGTCCTCGGTGCCACCAATGCTGCCGACTGGTTGACCGGCTTCACCATTCCCAGAAACCTTATATTGATGGGTATATTCATGCTCATGACCATCGCCATCATTATGGGAGGGGTTAAAGAAGGTATTGAACGATGGTCGTCGCGCCTTATGCCAACCCTGATCATTACTTTGATTGCCCTCGCCGCCTACGTTCTCACCCTCGAGGGCGCTATGACCGGCCTGCGGGTGTATTTGATTCCCGACTTTAGCAAGATTCTTTCCTCTCAATTAATTCTTTCAGCCCTGGGATCGGCGTTTTTCTCCTTATCTCTGGGCGTAGGCACCATGCTGGTCTATGGCTCTTATATCTCTGACAAAGAGCACTTGCCATCTATTGGTGCGCAAGTCGCGCTGATTGATGTGGGCATTGCGGTGCTTGCGGGTTTTTTGATTTTACCCGTGATGTACGTCGCGGCAGAACGCGGCGTAGAAATTTTCAGCGTCAGTGGCGCCCTACTGTCCGAGGACACGCTTATCTTGACTGTGTTGCCCGAACTATTTGCAACCATGGGTACAGTAGGCATTGCTTTGGCAACCGCCTTTTTCTTTTTAATGACCATTGCTGCGTTAACCTCGTCCATCTCAATTTTAGAAGTGCCGGTTGCCTTCATCGTCGAACGCTTCGACTGGTCACGCAGGCGTGCAGCGGTAGTCGCCGGCGGGTTAATAGCCAGCCTAAGTGGCCTGATTATTTTGGATTTTGAGAATCTGTTTGGCGCTGTGATTGCTTTAAGCACGCGCTACGGACAGCCTTTGCTAGGTCTTTTACTCTGCGTCTTTGTGGGTTGGGTATGGCAGCGCAACACCCTGCTCAGTGAGCTACAGAAAAACGATCCTGCAGTAGCCGAGGGTCTGTTCTGGCGAATATGGCCTGTCTATGTGCGCTTCGTTTGTCCCGTCATCATTGCAGTTATCTTCTATCGCTCACTCGTCTGAGGCGTCACGACCAAAGCCGCTGGCGACCTTGCCGCTGGCAAACAACAGGCCGTACCCACCGCTTCCCACCATAAACACCAGCGCTACCCAGTCTCCAGTTTGGCTGTACATCCAGGCGCTAAAGGCAAACATGACGGCGCTAATGATAACCGCTAGAAACTGCATATTCTGGACCCGCTTTTCTTCGATGAGTAAGGACAGGTTACAACATCACCTGGCGTAATGATCCCTTAGCGAATAAGACTTACAGGGCCCATCGAAATGCAATTCAGGGGACTGTAAGCGTTTGCCCCTTATCGGTGATGCACATGGGTTGTGCCTTACACCTTTTGCGTCGAGCTCAGCCCGAGAGTTCCCGTAACAAAGAGTGATACTCCATGCCTCGCTCATCGAGCACACCCTTTAACGCCTTCTCCATGAGGTAGCGAGCTTGGTTCGTATAGGCATACATACACGAGTGAACCGCAGCATCTGTCCAATTGTCGACGGCACATTCGGTTGTGTACTGCTCAAAATGGTTGAGCATGTTAATCAGTTCGACGATGTGATTTGGACACTCACAGTTGACCAGACGCTTAAGCTGCGCCGCTGCGGCAAGTTCACTGTCTGAATACATGCGGGCCTTGGGCTTCACTAAATCGCCAAGATCAAATTCGCCCTGACGGGTATCATTTTCTACCGCAATGCGACCCATTTCATAAGCGAGTCGTGCAGGCTCCATGGGAAATGCAATGGCTTCGGCGCCGTGCCGGTTGAGCTCTGATATCCAGCGCTCATTGGCCATGCGGTAGGTCACAATGACGTTGGGCGAGCCCAACCGTGCCTTCAGCTGCTGCACCCATTGAATCTGCGTCAATGATACGGCCGGACAATCTAGAACCAACAGGGAAATCTCCTCATCACCCACGTCGAGGGTGTCGACAATCTCGGAGAGAGGCTGTCGCGATAAAAGCGCACTCACCCCTGAGATGCATCCCTGATGTCCGTCAAGCCAACTGCAAAGTTCCGCCCCAACGAATACGACCCGAGGTTTCGCGGCAGGAACAGCGCGCTCAAGATGCTTGCCTCGCCCCTTGATCAGTAATTCTAGGGTTTTTCTTTCAGAAGAGGCCACCTCACCGATTCTGGCGCCGTCATTTACCAAAGCCGAGATCAACTGAAGATGCTCGAGGTCAGCCTGCGTGTATTGGCGCCGACCCGACGCCGATTTGTAGCTTGCACCCAACCCGTACCGGCGTTCCCAAACCCTTAGCGTATCCGGTTTTAAACCCGTTAGACGGGCAACGGTGCCAATGCCATAAAGCGGCCTGGGTTCCAAGTTTGTCACTGCAGAAACGGGGGCATTCATATCGTAATACTCCGATTATCTTGTCTGGTTTTGTCCAAGGTTACGCTGTACATCCTTCAATAGATCTGCTTTTTCTGGACAAAAGCCCTCGAATCAATGTTTTTGTATACCTTCTGTCCACTATCAGCATGGACAAACTAGTACTTTAAGGGATCTTTAAATGACTTCTACCCCGTATAGTTTGCATCTACAGGGGGAACGAGCGCATGAAAGGATCAGATCAAGCTGACGACCGCGATCTCGAATTAATGTTTGCCGAGGCGAGGCGTTATGACCTGCTTACGGCAGAAGAAGAGCGAGAGATCGACGGATTGAAGTGGCAGGCAGTTTGGACGCTGCAAGAGCTATTCGCCGAGGTACCCGAGCTGACGCAATATACGGCGGTGTTTTTGCAGCAGTGCGGCGCCAACCCGCCTGAGATTGGCCGCTTTTCAAACCGGGACCAGCACTTTGTACTCAGGCGAGAGCTGACAGATTATTTTGTCGACGGCAAGTCTCACGAGCTTGCCACCGTCGCAGCGCGGAAATTACGCACGTTGAAAACAACTCAGGCAAGACTGCCGCATCTTGCGCGCCTCAAATTGCCCGCAAGTCTTACTGTCGGCATGTCGGTCGCCATGTTGCGTAGGGCTGGCGGCCAGTTTGCCGACAGCGTGGCCGATGCTATCGCTAACTGGGAGCGCCAGTGGAATCCGCCGATTAGCGGGCACGTATTAGAGCGGGAGACCATGAAGGCTATTCGTCGTGAGCTACGTATCTACACCGAAGCTCGAGATAAGCTCGTGATGCACAACCTTCGCCTCGTCTACTCCATTGCAGGCCGTTATAAAGGTCGAGGGGTGTCTTACCTCGATTTGGTTCAGGAAGGTACGTTAGGGCTTATCCGGGCTGCAGAGAAATTCGAATTTGAAAAAGGGTTCAGATTTAGTACTTATTGTTTCAATTGGATCACTCAGGCGGTGCGACGGTATGTGGGAGACGTAGGCACACTGATTCGCCTGCCCACTCATGTCCAGGAGCAAATGGGCAGACTTTACAAAGAGAAGGCCATAGAGCAACTGCGCACCGGCGTTGAACCCGATGAAGAGACTTTGGCTGCCAAACTGGGCATGGATGTTGAAAAGACACGACAATTGCTGCAAATGCGCAATCTGGGCGTCTCTTTAGACGCGCCCCGGTTCGATGATGACGAAGGCACCTTGCTCGACACCCTCTCCGGAGAGCCCTACGGTGGTACTGAGGACTCAGCCGAGCAAGCGTCGCTGCATAAGTTTTTGGGAGGAGCTGTAGATTCACTGGAGCCATCAGAACAGCGGGTTGTTGTAGCGCGCTGGGGTCTTCATGAGGGCCCACCGCTGAGCCGAGCCGAGGTGGCAGACAGCATGGGGGTCAGTCGCGAGTGGGTCCGGCAGCTCGAGCGCTCCGCCCTGCGCAAACTCAAGGCACAGGATTCAGTAAAGGCCGTTTTTGCTGATTACAGCGAAGCCAGTAGCTATTAAAGCTTCGGCTTGACGTTTTGTGAGCGCCCTTGTTTTGGGCGCCTTACAACTTGCTGCGAGACAAAATATCAATCAGCGCACTGTCCAGACTAGGGAAGCGAAAATCAAAACCGGCATCCAGCAGTCGGTTAGGCGTGACCCGCTGCCCTTCCAACAGCAGCTCGTCTGCCATCTCCCCCAGAGCCAGTCTCATAACCGGCGCTGGCAGGCCAAGGCTAAACAAGGTAGGGCGCCGGGCGCTCAACACTCGACAAAACTCCCGATGAGTGACCGGTCTCGGGGCGACAAGATTGTAAGCCCCTTCACTTTGAGAATCGCTGCAAAGGAACAAAATAGCGCCCACCACGTCGGCACGATGCACCCAACTGAGCCACTGATCACCGTCTCCCATCCAGGTGCCCACTCCCAACTTGAAGGAACGCATCATTTCGGTAAGCGCACCTCCGTCGCGGTCAAAGACCACCCCCAAACGCAGAGCCACCACGCGGCAATCGGCCCCCTCTACAACGCTTGCAGCACTTTCCCAGGCCTGACAAAGCTGAGCCGAAAACCCCCGCCCGGGAGGCGAGGTCTCATCAAAAAACTGATCGCGACTGCATCCGTAAAAGCCCACCGCACTGCCCGATATCAACAAACTCGGAGGGCGCGGCTGTGCCCGCATCCAACTGACCAACTGCTCTGTGAACCCAGCGCGACTTGCCACCATTTCAGCCTTGTAGCTATCGCTCCAACGCCGCTGGGCCAAGGAGGCGCCCGCAAGGTTAACGACCACATCCACTGGGGATTTCACAGCGTCTAATGACTGAATGTAAACAACACCGGCGCGTAATGGCTGCTCGTAGCGTGTCAACACCGTCACAGACATGCCGCGTTTTAAAAGTTCCGGAACCAGAGCCGAACCTATGAATCCTGTACCTCCCGTAACCAGTATGTGCATAGCTTTGACTCCAGCATATTTTGCTTTGTTGACGGGCATTTACCGCATACAACCAGCGCGGATATAACGACGTATACGTGACATGAATAAGAAAACGTCACAACTCACCGATTTTTTTTCTCGGTATCGACGCTGGCTAGTGCTCACCGGAGCTGGCATTAGTGCTGACTCGGGAATACCAACCTATCGAGATGACAACGGCACTTGGTTGCGTAATCGACCCATCCAGCATCAGGAATTTATAAACTCCTACGAGGCCAGGCAACGGTACTGGGGGCGCTCCATGATTGGTTGGCCCTACGTTCGGGACGCACGCTGCAATGCCAATCACAGCGCGCTGGCAAACTTCGAGAAATTAGGACGCACGGCTTTGCTCGTGACCCAAAATGTCGACCGATTGCATCAGGCTGCCGGCAGTCATAATGTGGTCGACCTGCACGGTCGACTAGACCGCGTGGTCTGTCTCGACTGCGGTGCGGGTTATGAGCGCGAGCGAGTTCAGCAGGAGTTGGAAAAGCGCAATCCACAACATGCTCGATTAGCAGCCGTGGCGCGTCCCGATGGCGATGCCGATTTATCTGTCCAGCAAGTCAGCGAAGTCGTTCTCTGGGATTGCGAAATTTGTGGGGGCATGCTCAAGCCAGATGTTGTTTTCTTCGGTGGCACGGTACCCAGAGAACGGGTCACTCACTGCCAAGACGCTCTTGCCGAAGCTGATGGCCTGTTAGTTATTGGCAGTTCCCTACAAGTTTTTTCCGGTTTTCGTTTCTGCCGACAGGCCGTAGATCAGGGTAAACCCCTCGTTATTCTCAATGAGGGCACAACCCGGGCTGATGACCTGGCCAGCCTGAAAATAAGCACGCAGGCCCTACGCCTATTTCGTAACATCACGGCCAGTATGCAACCCCCCTCTCAAGATCGAACCCACCAAGGAATTAACCATGGCTAATGCATCACTGTACTGGTTCAGGCACGACCTTCGCCTCGCTGATCTGCCGGGCTTAATTGCAGCCGCCAAAGCGGGGCCGGTGATCCCCGTTTTTATTTGGGATGAGGCCCTAGGGGGCGATTGGAAGATGGGCGGCGCCAGTCAGTGGTGGCTGCATCATAGCCTCACATCGTTAGCCCAAGACCTTAATAACACCGGCAGTCGGTTGATATTGCGGCGTGGAGAGACCGTGGAAGTTTTAGCGCAACTTTTAAAGGACACAGGTGCACGAAGCGTTTATGCCAGCCGCCAATATCAACCCTGGGCAGCTGATATTGAACAAAAGGTTCGAGCGCTTGCTGAATCTGCAGGTGGCGAATTTAAGCGCTACCCCGGAACCCTGTTGTTTGAACCGGGAACCATTAAAACCGGGGGTGGTACACCGTTTAAGGTTTTCACACCCTTTTGGCGCGCCTGCCTCAAACAGCCTGAACCACCGCAACCCCAGCCCGTGCCGACACTGTGCAGACCAGACGAGTGGCCACAATCAGAGGAACTAGGCACCTGGAACCTGCGCCCGTTGGAGCCTAACTGGGCAGAGGGCTGGGAGACGCTTTGGAGCCCGGGAGAAGCCGGTGCAAGCAAGGCTTTGAACACATTTTTGGAGAACCACGTGAACCGCTATGGCGAGGGTAGAGACTTTCCCGCACAGCCCAATACCTCGCGCTTATCGCCTTTTCTAAAGTTTGGTGAAATTTCCCCGCGTCAGATTTGGTGGAACGCGCAAAATGCCAAACGAAGTCACCAAGACCAAGGGGGAGAAATCGATAAATTTCTTTCCGAAATTGGCTGGCGCGAATTCTGCAATCATCTTGTAGCCCAATTTCCCGCCATGCCTGACAAGGCTTGGAACCCCAAGTTTGAGTATTTTCCCTGGCAAACCCACAAAGCCCACCTGGCAGCCTGGCAAAGTGGCAACACCGGCTACCCCATCGTCGATGCTGGTATGCGCGAGTTATGGCACACCGGGTTCATGCACAACCGCGTGCGCATGGTCGTGGCATCGTTTTTAACAAAACACTTACTCATGAGTTGGCGCGAGGGTGAGCAATGGTTCTGGGACTGTCTCCTAGATGCCGACCTCGCCTCTAACGCCTGCGGTTGGCAATGGGTGGGCGGTTCCGGTGCTGACGCATCGCCCTACTTCCGTATTTTCAACCCCATTGCTCAAGGGGAAAAATTCGACAAAGCGGGAATTTATACGCGCCACTGGGTCCCTGAACTTGCCGAGATGCCCGACAAGTACCTTTACAAACCCTGGGAGGCACCAGAATTAACTTTGAAAGCCGCGGGTGTAGAACTGGGCACCACCTATCCCAACCCTATTGTTGACCATCGCACCGCTAGAGAAAGCGCACTAGAGGCCTATGGGACGCTAAAAAACATCGTCACGATCTAGTGGCCCTATTCAATGTCATCGTCAAGTATGGCAACGGCTCGGGTCCAACCCGCGGATCCGCCACGCACCTTGTGGGGAAAGCAGCTAACCGTAAATCCATGAGGGGGTAGCACCTCTAAGTTATGGAGCTTCTCGAGATGGCAATACCCCACATCGCGACCCGCTTTATGTCCTTCCCAAATGATGCTCGCATCCTGGTCCTTGGCATAACGCTCTGCGGTGTAGGTAAAGGGCGCATCCCAACTCCAGGCGTCTGTCCCGGTGACGCGAATACCGCGGTCCAATAAATACATGGTTGCTTCATAGCCCATGCCACAGCCCGTGTTAACGTAATCAGGCTGTCCGTAGGCCTTACCTGCTGCCGTGTTAATTAAGACAATTTCCAGGGGTTTTAACGTGTGGTTGATGCGAGCAAGTTCAGCTTCGACATCGGATGCCGTCACCACATAGCCATCAGCCCTGTCGCGAAAGTCTAGTTTTACACCCGACTGAAAACACCATTCTAGGGGCACTTCATCGATAGTAATTGCACGTTCAGGGTTACCGTCCTGACCGTTCATTGTACTGTGGTAGTGATAAGGCGCATCGAGATGGGTGCCGTTATGGGTGCAGAGCTGAACAAACTCTACGGCCCAGCCCTCAGAGTCGGGTAATTCATTACTTTCTAAACCGTCAAAAAACAGTTTTACCTGCTCAGCGCCAGCATCGTGTCGGATATACTCAATTTTGGGCTGCATCATGGGGGGGTCGCTGATGACATCGTTCTCGAGATATATCGAAAGATCAATGAAGCGTCGCATGGCTAAGTCTCGTATAGTTCGTAATCCTTAGAGATTAACTGCTGTCATGCATTTCGGCGAGTAGATTCATGTCTGTTAAAACCGGTCTTGTCCTAGCGGGCGGTGGTGCCCGTGCTGCCTATCAGGTTGGCGTACTCCGTGGTGTGGCCGCGCTACTGCCTCCTGAAGTCCAACAACCCTTCCCCATCATCACAGGAACCTCAGCTGGAGCCATCAATGCGCTGGGACTTGCAGGGCGCTCTGGATCCTTTCGAAGTAGAACGCGGGCACTGGCAGCCGTATGGGCGTCATTGGACAGCGACGCTGTATACAGAACCGATGCTCGGGGTGTACTGCGCAACGGATTACGGATGTTTTGGGCATTGTTACGTAGTAACAGCGTTAGCAACAAACCCTTAGCACTACTCGACAATAGCCCCCTACGCGAGCTACTCAATGAAATCATTGAGTTTGAACGCGTGGATAAAGCACTGACTAACGGCGACCTAGAGGGCCTTGGCATTACAGCCATGAACTATACCAACGGCCACTCAACTACATTTTTTCAGGCACAGGATGGGATAACGCCCTGGGCGCGGGCCCATCGGCGCAGCGTCCGCTGTAAGCTAAGTGTCGATCATCTTCTGGCCTCTTCAGCTCTCCCCACGCTGTTCCCTTCCGTGCGCCTTGATAAACATTATTTTGGTGACGGTGCCTTGAGACAGTCGAGGCCCCTGAGCCCGGCCATTCGACTAGGCGCAGAGCGGCTGTTCATCATTGGTGTCAGTGAGAGTGGCGATGATTTTGAAAAAGATCCACAGGCCGAGGTTGCGCCGACCATTCCTCAAGTATTGGGACAAATGCTCAATGCCGTCTTTTTAGATTCAATTCAAACCGACCTTGAATCGCTGCAGCGAATTAATGCCCTCGTTCAGCCATTAAACGCAAAACAGCTGGAAAAGGCAGGGCTAGCTAACATGCGTTTCATTGACACCTTAGTCATCTCTCCGTCGCGCTCCCTGAGCGAGCTGGCTCGAGAGCACATCAACGAACTGCCTCGATCTATGCGCTGGTTTCTCCAAAAAACCGGGTCAATAAAGAAGACGGGGTCAGGCGGAGCGCTCTCTTACATTTTATTTGAGCCCGGGTACTGTCAGCGGCTCATGCAACTGGGGTATGACGACACCATGGCCCAAGCAGACGCCGTAAGGACATTTTTCAATGTCGAAATCCCAAGAACAGAACTGCAAAAAGCGCCTAAAATACCTAGGCAGGGTTTTACAACCCGCCATAACGCACTGACCAAAAGATGGTTGCAGCTGATTGGCAGGGCCGGCACAAAGGTTTAGAGTCAGCGCATCGAAAATTTCGTTTTCAGGACAACAAATGCGACCAATCCTTGCGATTTTACTGTCAGTGTTCACGACCACTGTGGCTGCCACCCCTTTTCCCTCAACCTATCAACCCCTACCCTCATCACCCACGCTGATTACTCATGCGACCATTTTGACTGGGGACGGTCAGCGCCTTGACGATGCTGACTTGTATATCGCTGGGGGGAAAGTTGTATGGGTGGGAGAAGGCACGGTGCCATCAGAAGGTGTTAAAACCATCGATGCTACTGGCCAATGGATAACCCCCGGCATTATTGATGTGCACTCCCATCTTGGCGTGTATCCCAGTCCAGGGGTCACTGCACATTCGGACGGCAATGAAGCAACCTCCCCAGTGACAGCCGAAGTTTGGGCTGAGCATAGCGTGTGGCCACAGGATCCCGGATTTTCTAGAGCGGTCGCAGGTGGAATAACCTCACTACAAATACTGCCGGGGTCGGCCAACTTATTTGGCGGACGCAGCGTAACGCTAAAAAATGTGCCTCAAAATTCCTATCAGGCCATGAAGTTTCCCGGAGCCCCTTACGGTTTAAAGATGGCCTGTGGTGAAAATCCAAAACGCGTTTATGGCGGCAGAAAACAAGCTCCTTCTACCCGCATGGGCAATGTCGCTGCCTACCGCGCTTCATGGATTCGTGCTCAGCGGTATATTCAAGACTGGGAACAGTACGAGCAAAAGATGGCCAAGCAATCTTCTAGCTCTGAGACTGACGGCAATAGCGCCCTTGCCGCCGCGCTCATTAAACCGCCAAAACGCGACCTTGAGCTTGAAACTCTGGCAGGGGTTTTAAAGGGAGAAATTCTCGTTCATATGCACTGCTACCGAGCTGACGAGATGATCACCATTCTCGATATGGCCGATGAGTTCGGCTATAAGATGGGTACCTTTCACCATGGCGTCGAAGCCTACAAAATAGCCGACGAGCTGGCAGAGCATAACGTTTGCGGCGCGCTGTGGGCTGACTGGTGGGGATTTAAGATGGAAGCCTACGATGGTATTCAAGAGAACATCGCTATTGTTGATCGGCCAAAAAATGGCTGTGCGATTGTTCACTCAGATTCTGAAGAAGGCATACAGCGACTCAATCAGGAAGCCGCTAAAGCCATGGGCAAGGGCCAAGCAGCGGGTTTGGATATTCCCCCGGAGCGTGCCATACGCTGGATAACCTCCAATGCGGCCAAATCTCTGGGGATTGCTGATCAGACCGGCACCCTGAGCCCGGGAAGAATGGCCGACGTTGTGATCTGGAATCAAAACCCTTTTAGCGTCTACGCCAAAGCTCAGCAGGTTTTTATTGATGGCGCGATAGTCTTTGATCGAAACGACGAGACCCTGCAACCCGTTTCAGATTTTGAGCTTGGACAGCTTTTGGAGGTGGCACGATGAAGCGCGGTTTTATCACTGTATTACTGACCCTAACCTGCTCAACCTCTCTAGCTCAGGACCTTCTCATTACCGGCGCAACGCTGCACACACAAAGCGATGCGGGCATTATTGAAAACACCGATATTCTGATAAAAGACGGACGCATCGCAAAAATTGCACCGAGAATTGCAACCAACAAAATGATCAAGGTCATTAATGCTGCAGGTCGGCCGGTCACACCCGCACTATTCGCGGGGGTAACGGTATCGGGTCTTAGCGAAGTTGAAGCTGTTAGTGAAGCCGTCGACAGCAGTTATCGAGAGCTCTACACCGATCTCATGCACCCCGAATTTGATGTTCGCATGGCCTATAACCCCCACTCTAGTGTGATACCCATTACCCGGGTTGAAGGTTTTGGTTTCACACTCTTAGCAGCTCGAGGCGGTGATAAAACCCTGAGCGGTCAAGGTGGCATGGTTAGATTCGATGGCGGCTACAAAAGCTTCGACGGTAAACCCGTAATTTACATTCAAACCTCAGGATACTCAGCGAACACCATGGGTGGATCTAGGGTGGCACACTGGATGTTACTCAATCAGGCCTTTGATGAGGCCATGACAGACGAAGAATTAACGCTCATCACCCCTCAAGGCGCGGCGACATTAAAAGCGGCCAAAGACGACGGTATCTTTCTATTCGAAGCCGATCGGGCGGCGGATATCATGCGAGTGGTCGCATTCGCAGCAGAAAATGAGCTTGAGGCGGTTGTTCACGGCGGTAGTGAGGCTTGGATGGTCGCGGAAGCTCTCGCTGCAGCAGCAATGCCGGTTATCTTGAATCCCCTTAGCAATTTGCCTGAAAGCTTTGAATCATTAGGCGCACGACTCGATAACGCCGCCATTTTACATGAAGCAGGGGTTCCCGTGATTTTCAGCAGCGGCGAAACCCACAATGCACGGAAGGTACGTCAACTAGCAGGTAATGCAGCGGCCAATGGACTGCCTCATGACGCTGCGCTTGCGGCTTTAACCTCGACGCCCGCTGCTGTCTTTGGCGGCGAACCGCGCCGCATTCGCAAGGGAGCTCTCGCAGACTTAGTGATTTGGAGCGGCGATCCTTTAGAGGTCACTACACAGGCTCAGCAGGTCATTCTTGGCGGCATACCCGATACAATGATAAGTCGGCAAACACTTCTAAGGGATCGCTATCTTGGTGCAGCCGACGCCATGCCTCGCGCCTATACCAAACCCTGAGAAACTTAGGCCGGAAGAGGCTGAACGCCAGGGATAAACCGATGTTTTCCGGAGCAGTCCAGGCTGCTCCAATGTCAATGATCAGGCCCCTGCTGCGAAGTTACCTCAAGGCCGCCTGTCGAGAAGTGGCCTCGGAAAATCCGCTTCAAAAGGTCTGCTAAAAAGGTCTTTTGAGAAATTCTACTGCGAGCGGCTCAAAAGGCCGCACTGACACAACGGTCTTGCAAACAGACCCTGGCAAAGCGCCTTTAACGGCACAGCCATAAACGCCAAACCTGCGACCCTAACGTTGTAACGCTTCTATAAGTGCCGTCGTTGAAAAGCCCTCGACAAAGCTCAGGACTTCTACTTGTCCGCCATTGGCGAGAACGGAATCCGCGCCGGCAATATCCTCGGGACGGTAGTCCCCGCCCTTCACCAAAACATCTGGGGCAACTGCTGTAATTAGGTCTGCGGGAGTTTCACCGGAAAAAGGAACCACCCAATCCACACAGCGTAGCGCGGCCAGCAGTTCGGCTCGCGCCTCCAGGGTGTTTATCGGTCGGCTTGGCCCTTTTAAAGCCGCCACAGAGGCATCATCATTGACCGCTACGATAAGCCTATGTCCTAACGCACGGGCTCGACTTAAATAATCAATGTGCCCCCTGTGGAGAATGTCAAAACAACCATTAGTCATAATCAACTTTTCACCCGAGGCTTTCGCTGCAGCCACTTCATGCAACAAGGTTTTTTCAGAGACCACACGATTTTTAGGTGAAAATGGTGAGAGCACATCGGCCGCTAATCCCGCAACAAGTTCATCCCGAGACACGGCTGCCGTACCCAGCTTGCCAACGACGAGACCCGCCGCCACATTGGCCAGCCGAGTGCTATTTTCTAAGGTCTCACCAGCAGAGAGTGATGCAGCCAGAACTGCAATCACTGTATCGCCGGCACCGGTAACATCAAAGACCTCCCGGGCCTTGGCTGGAAGGTGCAATGGCGCATGTCCCCGCTGAAGCAGTGTCATACCGCGCTCGCTGCGGGTAATTAACAAGGCCTCAAGCATTAGGTCATCAAGCAGCGCAGTGCCCCGTTCAATCATTTCAGTTTCGGTTTCGCAAGGGCCAACAACGGCTTCAAATTCAGCCAAATTCGGCGTGAGAAGCGTCGCACCCCGGTAGCGCTCTAGGTCATTTCCTTTGGGATCAATGAGAACCTTCTTACCCTGAGATTTCGCCTCTTGGATTAAAGTTTGTACCTGTGCCAAGGTGCCTTTAGCGTAGTCGCTAAAAATTATGGTATCGATCGCGTCTAGCTGAGCTCTAACAAAAGCGCTAAACAAATCATCGGCATAAGGCGCCATAGAAGACTCAAAGTCCATACGCAATAATTGCTGGTTACGGCTCATTACACGCAGCTTTACGATGGTTTCTGGCGCTGATGGGCATACCGCCCACGTTACGCCGGCTGCCTCTACGACACTGCGCAGTAATCCAGCAGCCTCATCGTCACCACAAAGTCCACTCAGGGTCGCCTTTCCGCCCAGTGCAGCGATATTGACCGCGACATTGCCTGCCCCACCCGCACGACAAGCGTTATCGTGCACACGCACCACCGGAACTGGCGCCTCGGGGCTGACTCTATCGGCACCACCGCTCCAAAACCGATCGAGCATGACGTCGCCAACAACAAGAACCGAAGCCGAATCAAACGGTGGACAAGTAGGCATTGCAATACAAACCTTGGTTAATTAACAAACACAGAGTGTAACCCGAGCAAGTCGCTCGGTTCCCGCACCCTTCCCGGTTGCCGAGCATTCGGCTAATAACCTCCAGAACTTTGCGCCTCGTCTAACCTCGTCAAGTATTGCACGACCTCCGACAGATCGCTGACCGAGGTCGCACCATTACACGCAGGCTGCATACCGACTTGAAACAGATGAGCAATACCCGCACCCTGTCCAGCCTCAATATCTGAAGGCTTGTCGCCCACCAAAGCGCAGTCTTCTGGCACCAGCTCCCAGTCATTTAGGCCCCTTACAATCATGCCAGACCGGGGTTTTCGGCAATCACAGTCTTTTCGAAACCCCCCAACAGCCTCGGTCGGATGGTGTGGGCAGTGGTAAATAGCCGTAAGCATCACATCGTGATCGGCCAAAAAATCGATCAAACGGGTACTCAGCTCGGCAAAATCTCCTTCGGTGTAAAAACCTCGACCAATCCCCGATTGGTTGGTGACGATGATGAGTCGATAGCCAAGTGCTTGCAGATCGGATAGGGCAGCGACGACCCCCGGCAGAAATTCAAACTCTGACCAAGTTGAAACATAGCCTCTGTCTCTATTGATCACACCGTCGCGATCAAGAAAAACAGCCTTGGAAATTGTTAAATTGGTCACCCGGTTATACCAACTCTAATCCCTGCTCAATGCCGTCACACAGCAAATGCCCTACAACGATATGACATTCCTGAATATGCGCAGTCACCGCTGACGGGACTACAAGCGCAAGATCGACCAGTGTTTGCAAGCTGCCCCCTCCTTTACCAATTAACGCCATACTGTGCATACCCTGAGCTTTAGCAGCGCGACTTGCCGCATTCACGCTTTCAGAGTTGCCAGACGTGGAAATACTTAGCAGCACATCGCCGGGGCGGCCTAAACCTTCAACCTGTCGCGAAAAAACCGCGTTATAACCGTAATCGTTAGCAATCGCCGTCAGAGCTGAGGTGTCTGTTGTAAGCGCAATCGCAGGCAATGCACGACGATCGCCCACGAAACGTCCAATGAGCTCTGCCGCGATATGTTGAGCATCACCCGCCGAACCGCCGTTGCCGCAGATCATAATTTTATTACCTGCTTTTAAACGCTCAGTGCACAGGTTAATCATAGCGGTAATAGTCTCAATTTCGCCAGACAGCGCCTCGATGACAGCAATGTGCTCGGAAAGGTAGTTCTCTATTCGCTGATTCAAAGTGACCTCGACTTCGGTTTTCTCGCATTACAAACAATGGCGTAACAGCATCAGGAAATCTTATGTAGCGTTATAAGTGTCCCATGATACCAGCCGGACTTAGGAGATGCAGATCAACGATGGGAGGTTATTGACAACAGATGCCACCTTTTGGAGTTCTGCGATAATAAATCTGGGGCAACGCTCATGGTATGTTCCAACCTGCAGATACCCCTGAACGCGGTCCAAGCAACACTGCGACGGCAAACCCCTAAAGGAGTACACCCAAGGCGATTGCTCTGCATGGATCATCGCGAGACTCCTGGGCAGCAACCTTATGTATCGTGCTATCGGCCATCTTATTTAGAAACGATAACAACACCGTTTTTCATCACAAAATCGGGAGACTCTAGACTGCTCACATCTGAAAAGGGGTCGCTTCGAACCGCTACCAGATCAGCGAAATAATTCGGGGCTATTTGACCCAATTCGTCCTCCACTCTCAGAAGCATCGCCGCATTGATTGTTGCCGCTCGTAGCGCTTCCATGACAGGCATGCCCACCTCCACCATAAAGCGAAATTCACGACCGTTCTTACCGTGGGGGGAAACCCCAGCATCGGTGCCAAAGGCTATCGGGACGCCCTGACGCCAGGCTTCGGCAAAGGTGTCCTGAATCTGGGGGCCTACAGCGGCGGCTTTGGGTCTAACCACTGCGGGCAGCTTACCTTCTTGCTGTGCCAGCTCAGCGACCCATTTACCTGCGGAAATGGTCGGCACATACCAAGTATTATGAGCTTTCATTAATGCCATAGCTTCAGCATCCATGTAAGTTCCGTGCTCCACAGAATGTACACCCGCTCTAATGGCCCGCTTCATACCTTCGGCTCCATGGGCGTGAACAGCCACTACAAACCCATAATCACTAGCAGCCGCAACGACGGCGTCTAATTCTTCACTAGTGAACTGAGGATTATCCCCACTTTTAGCCAATGACAGCACACCACCGGTGACGGTGAGTTTCACCACATCGCTACCATCCTTATAACGCTGTCGCACCGCTTTATAAGCGTCGTTGGGGCCATTGATAACGCCCTCCTTCGGTCCGGGATCACCCCGAAGATCTTCACGAAGCCCATTAGTTGGATCGGCATGGCCCCCCGTAGTTGCAATAGATTTGCCTGCGGCAAATATGCGCGGGCCTGCCACAATCCCATCGTTAATCGCATCTCTCAACGCAAAGAGTGCATCTTTATCCCGAGCACCCAAATCTCGCACTGTGGTGAAACCGGCTTCAAGGGTACGCCGAGCATACACCGTGGCCCGCAGTGCGATATCTGCTGAGTTCATATAAAAACCCTCAGAATAACTTCCCGGCGGGTCAAGTTCCTGTCCCAAATGCACGTGCATGTCCATGAAGCCGGGCATTACCGTAGCATCGCTAAGATCGACGACTTCAACACCCTCTTCACGAGCAAACCCAGGGGTCACCGCGACAATACGGTCATCTTCTATGCGTATCGTTTGCTCAACGAGAATCTCACCTTTGGCAACATCAACCATCTGACCTGCATGGATGAAGATGCTTGTCTGCGCGGCAAAAGCAAAACTCGAACAGATAGCCAAATAGAACAGGCAAAGAGCCTGGGCACTGCGATAAAGTCGACTAAACTCGCTCACGAGCCAATGCCGAAACTGGCTGGGGGCGTTTTATTGATAGGCTGTGTGAGCGCCTTGGGCTCTTGAGAAAAGCCGATAATGGCAGAGTAGCCCGTGCTCTCCTCGCGATGTACTACACCCGCGGTCGCATTGATTTTTGTGCCTCGGCAACAGCTAATGGGCTCGGCCATACCCTCCACAGTTAACATGAGTTCGCCCTGTGTTATGAAGACCATGGCGTCAAAATCATGCCAATGAAAATCATTAGACTCTGCGGGAATGTCCAAGGTTACGGCGTGCCAATTTTTCGCCGCAATTTGGGCCAAGGCTTCAGCCTCATCCTTAAAAGATTCAACGTTGTTCATCGATTGCTCCTGATTAATATTGTTGGCGATATAAACCCTACATACTCATAAACCGGCTATCAAGACGCGACGATTAAAGCACAGCCTCTCAACGCCCTTACCCCATACTCGATCCATCTGTTGAACAACGCACCAAGCGCTTTTAGCCAAGCGCGGGACGCAATGAATCTTCAAGCAGTGCCTGAATATTTTGAGCAATCGCCTCATCGTCTAAGTAGGGATTCATCACCACCATTCTTACCACGGTCAACTGGTCGCTATCGACACTACCACGCCACTGGGCAACCGTATTGGCAACAAGCCCACCATAATTTTCGACGCTTAACCCCGTGCGGGTCGCCGATAACTCTGGGCTATCGCGAAAATGGGCAATAACCCTATCGGTTTTCCGATTGGCTTCACTAACCGTATCGCCCTCTGAAGCAATCGCAAAACATATAACATTGGTATCGCTTAAATCGAGCATACGTATCTCAGGGGACACCCGGGCAACCGCCTCGTGAAGCGTACGGGTTATCAGCAAACTCCTATTGAGAAACCCTCCATGACCCTCAGCATTCAGAGGCATTATCTTGGCGCTCAACCATACTGCGCTCGGGCCCGTTGCCGCTCTAGAGCCCTCCAAAGTAGTGGACCAACTGGGAAATTTCGCGTCGGCAATTGCCTCAAGGTACGGCGCTTGAATATTTGAAACCAAATAGGCATTGGCGTCAGGGACTAAAAATGCACCGCAAGCATAAGGCACGAATCCCAGCTTATGTGGGTCTAGGGTTAGAGAACTGGCTCTGGGGAAGGCACGCAATGCCGCTTTACTGGTTGCTGACAGCGCACAAGAATCACCCTGTAAAACACTGCAAAAATAGCCGCCATAGGCTGCATCAACGTGATGCCAAATATGGAGTCCACGATGCTCACAGAGACCATCGAGAAGATCAGCCACCTGATCCACCGGGTCAATCATGCCAAGTTCAGTGGTTCCCGCCACCGAAACTACCATCATGATAGGACGCCCTGCCTCTTCGGCCCGTTCGATCTGTGCCCTCAGCCCTGCAGGGTCCAGCCTGCCCTTATCATCGAGATCACATGACCACACAGCCTCGCGGCCTAAACCAAATATGTTGGCCGCTTTTGGCCAGGAATAATGTTTATTCCCCGGTACAAGCATCACGGGCTCTGGCCACTCTTCTTTAAAGTTTTCAAGCACAAATCGGGACATAGCGAGCGGTCCCATAACAACACTGCTGTAAGACAACAGATCTTGTTCAGAGAGCTCATGTCGATTCATATGCTCGTGGTAAACAGACCACCCGCAATGGGCCCATTCAAACAGCGGGCTGTCGCTGTACCCGTTGACTTTCAGCCACACGCCCAAGGCCAACCAGTGGTCTAGCCGATAACGCGCTCGCCACACCGCCTCAAAATTCGCAAGGGTACCCCCAGAAGTGAAGTGACCTCTTGCCGGCTTTGGGTCCAACCCCACCATGTTTGCCAATAGGTTTATGGCCTCGGTTTCAAGAGCAGACCCCACTAAAGCAGCTTCCCTTGAGGCTAGGTTGGCATTTTCAAACAACATTGCCATGTGGCCCAACAAAGCAGGAATCGATACATCTGACACCATGTGCCCTAAATATCGCGGACTAAAAGTAGGGATTTCTTCTCGCAACAAATCAAGAAGCTCCTCGAGCGCCGATTGAACGACCGCGTAATCACTAGGGTGAGCCTTCGTAGATAACGGTTGCCATTCTGGGTCGTCAGCAAAGCGTTGTGCCCTGCGTTGCAGCGTCACCGCCAGCAAGTGGTCCCAAAGCGATGAAAAGACTTCGCCCTGCTCACCTTTAGGCCCAATAAACAGTGCCGATGTATCACTAGCCTTCATGACGGTCCGTGTCCTAATAGATTAACTAAGAGCAGTAACCATAACACTTTCGCTGGCTTCACTACGTGGAGAGTCGAGATTTTAGCTGCGGCTTGTCGAGCACCAGGAGCTAGCCAGCAAATGCGATGATTTTTTGTCAAAACGCAGTAAATGTTAATCGAGCGAGGCGTAAATCGGACGAAACGAATGAGTACCTAATCAGCTCAGGCAAATCTGCGGCAAAGACCAACCTTAAGTTATCCGAACGTGGCCAATCGATATTGAGGGCTTGTCCAAAATGTACCTTTTAGTATTATCGGCCGGCTGTACATTTTATATAAAATCGAGGAGTTCATGATGAAAATGTCTACTATCGCACGCCCCCTAGCATTTGCGTTCGCCGTGCTGTTACAGGCGTCGCCAGTTTCTGCCAATGATGCAGCCGATGAACTGATGGCTGCGTTAAAATCCTGCAAAGCCGATGCGAGCGTGACCAAAGCCGCTCAAGCAATGGTCAAAAAGAATAAAGGCAGCCCCTCGGATAACGCTGTGGATGACTTTATTGATGGTTTAGATAGCGACGACCTGATCGACTGCATTGACGACAATCTCGACTGAAGACATTTGTATTGCGCGGCCGCTGTTAGCCACGGCGGCTGCCCAATGCACCATTATTTGAAAACCCGACGTACACACAAATTTACAACTCATCACTTCAGCAAGCGTTCCACTCGCACGCCAAACCCCCAGCACAGACCTCAGGCAGCAAAAATAGAGCGGTTCGATGTGTGGGCTGTTCGCACTCCAAAAGCATGACGCCACAGCCACCCTAAATCATCGCACCCACGTTTTTTAAAACCCATCACGTACATACACTGCTGTAAACTGTAGCCCGTTAACCGCCCCGCAAATTTTTTGCTGACCCAGGTTTTATGGTGTGCGAGGACCGTTTGTTTCATGAAATTACTTATCGCCGGTGGTACTGGCCTTGTGGGTCAGGCTTTCATCAATCAGGCCGATCAAAACACAGTAAGCTTAACCACCGTGGGCCGCCGCATGACTGGAAAGACCTCAAATGAGCTGGTCGTCGATTTCGCCGCCCTACCCGCATTACCTAACGCGGACATAGCAGTCTGCACATTAGGCACCACCATTGCAG